>JAYTWB010000329.1:0-1982 GCA_043743655.1 Cyanobacteriota bacterium
GCTTCATAGGTAAGCCATTTACCCATCTCGACCATGGCAGCTCGAAATAGTGGCACGGGTGTATGTTTCTCGCGGGCAATAGTGAGCCAATGACGAATCATGGGATGAGGCGGAACATATACGCGTAGTTGGGAAGCCATTGATTTTTCTAAAATGTTTAGTGGTTATAAGTAACTAGGCATAAGTAACCTAAAAACCAAAAGGGTTGTTCCGCCCGCTACGCGGGCGGAACAACCTCTGGTTTTGGGTTTTAACTATGCCTAGCTACTTAATATAGCGCTTTGGACTTTAACAGCTTTGGTCACAAATTGCATCTTCTTGATTCTCTTCGATTTTAAGATCGATCTCTGGAGCCACGGCTTTGACATGGGGAAGAGATGCACCTTCCAATCCTTTCGTAATTCGTTCGGGAGAATGGTCAAGAGTAACAAAAAGGGGATAGTGATATTCCCCACGATCGCTAATGATGCTGCGATGTTTCCACGGCAAGCGCCAATAATATTCTTCGCCGAGAGTTACTTCCACTTGTCGCCAACGTTGCAGTAGAGTGGAGTAATCTTCATTGGGGCGATGGATAAATATAAATATCTCTTGACCCGTTTTTACCTTCCAGTCAGGGTCACACATGATCAAAGCTAGATCACATTGCATCTGCACATGAGTTTGTGTCAAATTAGCGCTAGTAAGCTGTACAACAGGCAACGGAATAGAAATCAAACTCTCACTAGGACGGCGCAAACTAGGGATTAATTCAAAATATGGGCGATATTCGCGTAAAAGAGCGATCGCTTGAAGAGGGTCGCTGTAGTCACTGAGCAGGGTATCGTATTGAATTTGGTGAGTACTCATAGGATCGGCAAATGTATAGAAAAAGTAGAACCTTTGGGAGAATCTAGCTCAGATGATGAATCTGGAGATGACTTGACTAAGATTTTGCCATTGTGAGCGCTGATAATGTAATGCGATAGGTATAAGCCTAAGCCACTACCTTGCTTTTGGTGGCTACCTTGTTTAAATCTTTGGAATAAGAATGGTTGCTCTGCTAATGGAATACCCGCACCTGTATCGGCAATCTTAATCTTTGCCTCCGACCCATCTATCTCTAAACTAACATGGACAATACCCACTTCCGTAAATTTGAGCGCATTGCCAATCAAGTTATTGAATACGCGCAATAATTCCAAGCGATCGCCTTTGATTTCAGTAACCATATCGCCGAGATCAGATGTAAGTTCAAGATTTTTAGAAATAGCGATCGGTTTGAGTTCCTGCACCACCTGCTCTAGTAGTTCTTTTAAATTTAATGACTGCAAATCAATCGTCTTACTGCCTGACTCATAGCGATAGACATCTAAAAGCTTATTGACCATTTCTAGCAAATTACGATTGCTGCGCCCCATAATTGTTAAAGCTTCACAAATTTGGGGCGAAATATCACCCAACACCCCGTCTTGTAAAAGTCCCAACATGCGGTCTGCGGCGACTAATGGTGTCCGCAGATCATGGGTTAGGCGAGAAACAAAATCTTGCCGCTGCCGATCAATGCGATCGCGCTCCGCAATACTATGTTTTAACCGCAACAGCGATCGCACCCGCGCCAACAACTCATCAGCCTCAATCGGCTTGCGAATAAATTCATCGGCTCCGAGGTCTAAGCCCTTAACTGCATTTGCGCGATCGTAAGCAGTGATCAACAAAATCGGAATAAACGGCAAATCTTTCATCGCCCGAATACGGCGGGTCACTTCATAGCCATCCATTACTGGCATCATCACATCTAGCAAAACCAAGTCTGGCGGCTCTGACTCAACGATTTTTAGAGCGTCATGACCGTTTGAAGATGTTATGATTTGATACCCCTCTTCTTCAAGAATGGTGCGAACAAGAAACAGGTTGTCTGGCACATCATCAACGATTAATAAACGGTCAGGAGATTTCATTCAAATGCTCAAGTAAAACGGGACGCATATGTAGATGTTGTC
>JAYTWB010000330.1:0-5481 GCA_043743655.1 Cyanobacteriota bacterium
GCCTCACTCCAACGTCAAGCCCGTCACAAAACCCACGCTGCGGGCCATTCTAAGAACTGCGATCGCGATGAACGTATGTAGCGTATGTGTCAGCTAAACTAGAAGAAGTCATCTTTATGTTTATGGAAATAAGCCAATATGCGCTTGAGTGAAGTTACGCATCCCAACCAATTACATGGTCTCACGATCGCTCAATTGGAGTCTATTGCTCGTGAAATCCGTCAAAAACACCTAGAAACGATCGCTGCCACAGGCGGACATCTGGGGCCTGGATTAGGTGTAGTTGAGCTAACTTTGGGTTTGTATCAAACTTTAGACTTGGATCATGACAAAGTGGTTTGGGATGTCGGGCATCAGGCTTATCCACACAAGTTGATCACAGGACGCTACAACCGTTTTCATACATTGCGTCAAAAAGACGGACTGGCTGGCTATCTCAATCGCCGCGAAAGTGAATTTGATCATTTTGGGGCAGGTCATGCATCGACCAGTATTTCAGCCGCGCTCGGTATGGCGATCGCGCGCGACTTGCAAGGCGAAAACTATAAAACTGTGGCGATCATCGGTGATGGGGCAATGACAGGCGGCATGGCGATGGAAGCGATTAACCATGCAGGACATTTGCCTAAAACTAATTTGCTAGTTGTCTTGAACGACAATGAAATGTCAATCTCAGCTAATGTCGGCGCAATTCCTCGTCTTCTTAACAAAATGCGTCTCAGCCCACCGATGAAATTTATTACAAATAACATCGAAGATCAAATTCGGAATATTCCTTTTGTTGGTGAACAAATCAGTCCCGAAATTGAGCGGATCAAAGACAATCTCAAGATCGTAACTATGGTTCCCAACAAAGCGGGCGCTGTATTTGAAGAACTCGGATTTACTTATCTTGGTCCTGTGGATGGTCACAACCTCCGCGAACTGATTGACACTTTTAAAATGGCGCATACCCTAACAGGTCCCGTTATGGTTCATGTCGCGACAACTAAGGGTAAGGGCTATAGCTATGCTGAAGCCGATCGCGTTGGCTACCATGCTCAAAATTCCTTTGACTTATCCACGGGCAAAGCCAAAGCTTCGAGTTCCACTAAACCAAAGCCTCCCAGCTATTCCAAAGTATTTTCTGACACCCTAATAAAATTAGCAGAACGTGATAAGCGGATTGTGGAAATTACTGCCGCGATGTCCACAGGTACTGGGCTCGATAAATTTCAAGCTGAACTGCCTAGTCAATTTATCGATGTCGGCATTGCCGAACAACATGCGATCGTGGTCGCCGCAGGGCTAGCCTGTCAGGGAATGCGTCCCGTTGCTGCGATTTATTCCACTTTCTTACAACGCGCCTTCGACCAAATCGTGCATGATGTTTGCATCCAAAATCTACCTGTGTTTTTGTGCTTAGACCGCGCAGGTATTGTCGGTGCAGATGGACCGACCCATCAAGGCATGTACGACATCGCCTATCTGCGTTGCATTCCGAATATTGTGCTGATGGCTCCCAAAGACGAAGCAGAAATGCAAAGCATGATCGTCACGGGAATAACACATAATGGTCCGATCGCAATGCGTTATCCGCGTGGTAATGGCTATGGCGTGACTATGCAAGACGAAGATTGGGAAGCATTACCCATTGGCAAAGCAGAGGTATTGCGCGATGGTGATGACGTATTGCTACTTGCCTATGGCTCAATGGTTTATCCTGCGTTGCAAGTCGCCGAATTGCTGAATGAGCATGGTGTCAGCGCCACGGTGGTTAATGCTCGCTTTGCCAAGCCATTAGACACAGAATTGATTTTGCCACTTGCTCAAAGAATTGGCAAAGTGGTCACAATCGAAGAAGGATGCTTAATGGGTGGATTTGGGAGCGCTGTTCTTGAAGCCTTGAATGAGGAAAACATTCTGGTTCCTGTTTACCGTGTTGGTGTTCCTGATTTGCTGGTCGAACACGCTTCTCCAGAGCAATCATTTACTTCTCTCGGTTTATCTAGCGGTCAGATATGCGATCGCATTCTCAAACAGTTTGCATTCACCAAAGCAACGGCTACTAGCCTCTAAACCATCTAAGCCAAAAGGAGCGCTTTGCGCTCCTTTTGGCTTAAGAAAGATTGGCTGTGAGCGGAAATTTCCGTAAAAATCTGGAGAGAAATCGAGAAATATCAATCTCAATATGATTGAGCTTTAGCCAAATCGTGGTGAGATTAATCGCCAAACAGACAATCCCCAAGAACATCAGAATAAAAGTGGGAGCCATGACCACGCCGATCGCATACCAACTAATCACATGAGAAATCATTAGCAATGCGTAAGAACTGGCGATCGCTGACATCGTGAAAACTTGTAAAGGCGATCGCTTCCAAAAAGTAAACAACAGAGTCTGTGAAGTGGCGATCAAGTTTGCAGGTACGAGAAATGCACAGATCGCAATACAGTGCGATCGCGAGAAGTTACCTAAAACATCACCGAGCGAGTCTCCTAAACAATGCAAATCAAACATTCAGTTAATCCTTATCTATTCCTACAAGAGTTCTCAAACAATAGATGAGCGAATCCATGTTGTGAGTGGCAGAAACCTTATCTAGTATAGTCACGGTAACATAATCAGATTAGAGCTTAAGTCTTTGTTACTAATCGCAATCAACAGTGATATTCGACAACTTGGGATGATGATTTAGGCTAGCCTAAATGTAGGATGTTTGGCACATCAAAAAGGTGATATAGACTAGGAAAATATTGGCTAGATATTGGCTAGTTTTGTAATCTAGTTTTTAATAATTGCGATGAGGAAAAGATGCAAGTAGACAAACAGGTAGAAACGCCTAGTAAGATAACTGAAAATACACAAGACACCTCTTCTAGAGGTCATCAACCTAGCAGTATGAAAAACGCCTTAGAGCCAAAACGAGCTAATAAATTTTTGATCCCAGCGATCGCACTTGCTTTATTGGCATTAGGTGTGAGCGCGTGGTTTGTGATTAGTCGCTCTAGTAATAATATGGCTCAGACCGCCGCAATACCAACTGCAAGCACCAAAGAACAACCTAAAGCAATCAGCGCGCTAGGTCGGTTGGAGCCGCAGGGAGAAGTGATCAAAGTTGCCTCTCCATCGACACTTGGCTCATCGCGGATTATCAAGCTGATGGTCAAAGAAGGTGATGTCGTCAAACAAGGACAAGTGATCGCCATTCTTGATAGTTACGATGCCTCAGTGGCAACATTGCTGCAAGCTCAGAGTCAAGCTCAAGAGAGCGATCGCAATCTTGCTAAAGTGCGTGCAGGTGCTAAAAGCGGTGATATTGTCGCTCAAGAAGGAAACGTCTCCGCTGCCACCGCTAATATCAAATCGACAGAAGCCAATACAGCTAGAATTCGCGCCGAATTAGAAATCGCGGGTCGAGATTACAATCGATTTGCACAAGTTCTTAAAGAAGGAGCCATATCTCAAACAGTTCTTGATACCTATCGCCTCAAAGTGGAAACCTTGCAAGGTCAACTTATCCAATCGCAGCAACAAATTCAACAAGCCCAATCTCAATTGATTCAGTCACAAGGCACGCTCAGCAGTGTCAGAGAAGTGCGTCCAACTGATGTGCAGTTTGCAGAAGCGCAATTACAAACAGCGATCGTCAATGTCAGAAAAGCCGAAGTTAATCTTGATCTATCTCAAGTTCGTGCGCCGGTCAATGGACAAGTGATCAAAATCAATACTAAAGTCGGCGAAGTAGTTAGCTCAACGAATGGAGTTATCGATCTTGGTGATACCAGTCAGATGTATGTGGTTGCCGAAATCTATGAAACTGATATTAGCAAGATCAAGGTCGGGCAAACTGCGACAATTATCAGTGAAGCCTTTGAAGGGGAAATTACTGGCAAAGTTGCTAGCCTCGGTTTGCGGATTGCCAAAAATGATGTATTGGGAACTGATCCTGCGGCTAAGACTGATGCGCGGATTATCGAAGTCAAAATCAAACTCGATGACAGCAAAAAAGTCTCAGGACTGACCAATTTACAAGTCAGAGTCAAGGTGGGAATTTAAAATGATTTTTGCCGTACCTCTAGCTTGGTTACAGCTTACTTACGAAAAAAGTCGCCTTTTAGTAGCGATCGCAGGAATCACTTTTGCCGTAGTTCTGATGTTCTTGCAACTTGGTTTTCGTGATGCGCTTTTTAATAGTGCGATCCGATTGCAAAATAATCTCATTGGTGATTTGGTAATTATTAGTCCGCAATCCACTAACTTAGTGGGAATGCGTAATTTTTCACAGCGCCGCCTTTATCAAGCCTTAGGCATGAAGGAAGTTGCGTCAGTTAATCCACTGTATATTGCCACGGGTGCTTGGAAAATAAAAGAAGACCCTGCGGGACAAACTCGCAATATTCTGGTACTGGGTGCAAATCCTGATGCAAAGGTCTTTAAGATGCCAGGTGCTGAGGCAAATATTGATCGCGTCAAAACTCAAGACGTAGTTTTATTTGATCGCTCTTCTCGTGCTGATTTTGGTCCCATTGTTCAGGATTGCGGCGGTTTGGCGCTAAAAACTAAATTTAGTGATGATGCTTTTGCTTGCAACAGCTCAGTCACCCGCGAGGTGGCTAATCGAAAACTAACGGTCGGTGGTTTATTTGAGCTAGGCGCATCATTTGCAGCTGATGGAACCGTGATTACCAGCGACACTAACTTCTTACGGATTTTTGATTCGCGCCGTTCGGGATTGATTAATGTGGGACTGGTTAATTTACGCCCTGACGCATCTCCTTTCGAGACAATGCGGAACTTTATTCTCACTCAACCCAGTGACATGGTGGTTTTGCCGCGCGATAAGTTGCCACCCGATGGCAAACGAATTAAAGTTTTATATCAAGATCGTATTGGTACAGATGGAAAAGTCGTTAGTGAAGAGAATAAAGACAAGGTAATTGTATCTAAGTATGATTTGACAGTTGACGATCTTAAAAAGACTGAGGATGCGGCGATCGATGATACGC
Organism: Cyanobacteriota bacterium; assembly: GCA_043743655.1. Lineage (GTDB taxonomy): Bacteria > Cyanobacteriota > Cyanobacteriia > Pseudanabaenales > Pseudanabaenaceae > Pseudanabaena. The sequence continues at coordinate 4,987 of JAYTWB010000330.1, forward strand.
GCATCTTAACGATGCAAGGCTATATTAATTTTGAGAAAGGATATTGGCAAAAAAGTACCGCGATCGGCTTTATCTTTACTCTCGGTACAGTTATGGGCTTTATCGTTGGTATCGTGATCGTCTATCAAATTCTTTATACCGATGTTTCTGACCACCTTGCCGAATATGCCACTCTGAAGGCGATGGGTTATGGAAATATGTATCTAGCTCAAGTGGTAATTCAAGAGGCATTTGTATTATCGATTTTAGGATTTATCCCTGGTTTAGGGATTTCTTTTGGACTTTACAATCTCACCAAAAATGCGACATTGCTGCCGCTATATATTTGGGATAAAGCTATTCCTGTGATGTTGTTGACCATGGTGATGTGTGTGGTGTCAGGAGCGATATCATTACGCAAAGTCCAATCTGCTGATCCTGCGGAGATATTTGGCTAAAGCTGAGCAAGAATCTGAGCAATTCTCATAAAAAAGCCCTGCGATGCAGGGCTTTTTT
>JAYTWB010000331.1:0-3850 GCA_043743655.1 Cyanobacteriota bacterium
GATGGCGTAATTGATTTTATTGCGACCGATCATGCGCCGCATACCCTAGCCGAAAAAGGACTAGATGCAAGCCAATATCCGCAAATAGTTGAGCCTGAAAAATCTTCCGCAAATACGGTTTTACTAGAGCCAGCTAATGTTCCATCGGGAATGCCGGGGGTCGAAACCTCAATGCCATTGATGCTAACTGAGGCGATGAAAGGCAGATGCACTCTGCATCAAGTCAGTCAATGGATGAGTGGCAATGTGGCAAAAGCCTATAAAATTGCCAACAAGGGCGAAATTCGGATCGGTTGGGATGCAGATTTGGTGCTGGTCGATTTGCAAACCTATAAACCTGTGCAAAATGAAGATTTGTTGACCAAATGCGGTTGGAGTTCGTTTGCAGGATGGTCACTCACAGGCTGGGCTGTGACTACGATTGTCGGCGGTCAAGTTGTGTTTGCTAATGGCAAAGTAGACCCTGATGTTCGCGGTCAAGCCTTGCAGTTTGGCTAGATTCAGGACAAGATATATAATATGAATAATTTAAAAGCCTTGCGAAGCAAGGCTTTTAAATTATTCGGGCTTGATTTAGGGTGCAATATTATGTTTCTTTCTCAAAAGGTATCGAAAAAAGTATTGATTCTATTCCTGTCAGCGATAGCTATAGGGTTGGTTGATGCCTGTAGCAATCCCAGTGCTAGTAGTAATAAGAGTCTGTCAACGCCAGCGATCGATACGACCAAAGTTTCACCCACGCCGATCGCTGCTGTCAATCCAGCTATAGTCACGACTTCAGCTAGTCCTGCAATCGATTTTAACAAGCTGCCTGAACTAGAGATTAGTGAACTCGAACCTTATAAACATCGTTCGGGGCTGTTGGAAATGACAGTGCCGAAGGGTTGGCAAGTCACTGATAGCAGTCAAGCGGGTGAGTTACTGGTTACTTGGAATGAAAAAGCGGGACGGGCTACCATTTCGGCAAACATTTTTGTGCCGCCCAGCGAAATTCCTGATAGTCGGCTGAGCGATGTCTTTGAAGGGATCATTAAGGGAATGTATGGTACTCAGTCAGATTTCTCAATGCGATCGCCAGTGGTCGAACAAACGGGAAATGTGGTGATCGAATGGACATCAACCGTGACGATTGGTAACAAAAAAGTTAAATTTCAAGCTAATAGTAAGCTGCAACGTACCAATAACAAGCTGGCAATCTTAACTTTGGGTGCGATCGAACCTAAATTTAGCGAAATGAAAGATTCTTTCGCTAAAATATCCAACAATCAGATTGTCAATGCTAATCTAACCATTCCTTAGTTCTCAAAAAGTCTCAAAAAGTAATGCTAAAAAATATTTTTGTATCATCTACTTTCGGCGCGATCGCCATCTTGTCATCAGGCTTGCTAGGAAGTTGCACACCCGATACAACAGCTAGCAAAGCGCCGACTAGCCCTAGCGCAGCTAGTAGTCCTATTGCCACCAAAACACCTGATGCTAAGAGTGTTGCCACAGTTAAGCCTGACCCTCAGCAGAAAGCTGATACACGGATTCTTAAAGTCACAATCGATAGTTTAGAGACTTACAAACATCCCTCTGGACTATTTCAAATTGATGTCCCTAAAGGTTGGACGGCTAAAGAAAACAAAAAGCCAAATGAGGTGATTGTTTTATGGTTTGATCCCACCAAAAATGCATTGCTCACGGTCGATGTTTTCAAAGCGCCAGCTGAGACCACGCCTGCCCAATTGACTACACTTTTAGAGACATTCTTGAAGTCAACTTTTGGTACCAAGCCTGGATTTACCGTTGGCAAGCCTGTAGAGCAGAAAGACGGTACTGTGCAAATTGTCTGGAGCTATGATGAGTCAATCAAAACTATTACCGCGAAGGTGCAGGGTAATAGTTTCATCGGGCGTAAGGGTGACAAAATTTCGCTGATTACCACAGGCGGAGTTGCTGATCAAATCCCTGCTCTGAAGGACTCTTTTGATCGCATTGTCAATAGTTATAAAGTTGACACCGCGATCGCAATTCCTTAAAAAATTTTATGAAACTTGCGATCGCCATCATCAATGCATTTACTAATCAACCATTTCGTGGCAATCCTGCGGCGACCGCGCTGGTTGACAAATTTCTAAGTGATGCCCAAATGCAGCAAATTGCGGCAGAGATGAATCTTTCTGAAACTGCATTTGTTAAACCTCTAAGCAAAAATCACTTTCATCTGCGCTGGTTTACGCCAACGCAAGAAATTCCTCTCTGTGGTCATGCGACTTTGGCGATCGCACATTATTTACGAGAACTAGCGGCGATCAGCATTGATGCGCCGCTGATTTTCTCGACACTTAGCGGTGACTTAAAAATTAGCTTTGAAGATAGTTTGATCGTTATGGATTTTCCTGCGGCATTTTATCGAGATTGCTCAGAGCGATCGCAACAGATATTAGCCGATATGCTTTGTGACCATACCTATGAGTCCCTCGGACAGAGCGAAGACTACATTACGGTTTTATTCGCATCTCAGTCTGCTGTCCAAAATTTTCGACCAGTATACGATCGCATTGCTCAGTTAGATGGTTTTGGATTTATCATCACCGCGATCGCTGACCACGATCAGCCATACGACTTTGTATCAAGATTTTTTGCGCCCAAAGCTGGCATCCCTGAAGACCCAGTTACAGGTTCGGCACATTGCAGTCTCACGCCTTACTGGGCAAAACGACTTAATAAAAGACACCTCAGAGCCAAACAATTGTCAGCGCGTACAGGTGAGCTGGAAGTGTCCGATCGCGATACAAGGGTTTTGCTAAAAGGCGAGGCTGTGACCTTCCTGCGTGGTCAAATTGAGATCGCCTAAGCACGCATACCTTCCGAAAAGTACCACCATAGAGAAGTGCGATCGCCCTCATCAACGACGATCGATATCGTCCCTGCATCTAAATCACGCCGACAAGCAGCGATCGCTTCCTGCTGCGTTGCATGGACATTAGTTGGCAAAAAGTTTTTACCTAAATAACAAATTCCTTTTTCATCTCCCCAAGGAGTTAAAAAGCTTGTCGGTTGGATATCAGACAACGAAAGAATGATCATAACTAGCTAACACAGAACGCTCTTCACACCTGTACATAGTCAACTAATTAGTTCTTGTAGCTTGTGATGTATGACTAGGCTTGCTTGTGATAGTTCGGGGTATCTCCCCGTGACTACTTTTAGTCAAATGAGTGATTAAGATCACAAACTCAACAAAAATAGCAATACTAAAGAGGTTAGGACAGTCGGCGTTTCGCGCTGACTATCCTAACCTCTGATTACAAAGAGCGCACAGCGCTTTTTTGTTATGTTTTAATCAGTGGTAAGAACACCTGCACCACAGTTTGCTCATAAGGAATACTCTCAATCTCTAACCTGCCCCCATGCAACTCGGCAAGTCGCTTGGCGATCGCTAAGCCCAGCCCAGTTCCTTGTTGGATATATAGCTTTTTCTCAAACTTGACATATGCTCCAAAAGTGGCAATTTGTTCGGGTTCAAAACCCTGACCGCGATCGGTTACGGTCAGACAAAATTCTTCTTGATCGATACTGCTAGTCACATCTACAGAAGTTCCTTCAGCCGAAAATTTGAATCCATTATCAATAACCTCCTTCGCAATCACATTTAAGTAAGAGTCGGAGATTTGTATACTTGCATCTTTTATATCAACATTTAGATCAGAAACCCGATTGTAGTTTTCGGCAATTTTTTTAGCACAACTAGCAGTCTCAATATCGACAAAAGTTGTCTTGCTATGACGAATTCGGTTAATCCATTCGGTATTGTTGTCTGTTGACTCCAGCTCTGCATACAGCAAAAATTTCTTCACCATCTCAT
>JAYTWB010000332.1:0-5425 GCA_043743655.1 Cyanobacteriota bacterium
AGTTGAGAGGATACTCAATTTATCGGCGATCGAGCGATTATCAATTACCGACAATAAAATTTGCTTAGCACTTAAGTCAACAGTATTGTCCAAAATCTCCATGCCGCGCGCCAGATTGACTTTTGAGCCAGACAAGACATTAAAGGCGGCTGCCTGAATTGCCGATGCGGAGTAAAGTAATTTCATCAATAAAAAGATTCGCTCCAAACAGTCAATCGCTTCAGCTTGGAGAGCTTCTGACAATAATCCTGACTCAATCGTCAGGATTTGCTCTGATGTCATATCCTCCACCCCTGCCCAAGCCTCAGTCATTATGCCCAACTCTTGCATTACCATTTTTTCAATGCCACTACGTCCGCTTAGTTCTAGGACGACTTCAATCCCTCGGTCTTGGGGGATGCGAATGAGCGTACGCAATATCTGTCGCCGATGTTTGCCCCAAGACTTGGGTAAATTGCTAGCAAGTACCGATATTGAACTCTGTGAACCGATTTCTCCTAAAATATCCCATGCGCGAATCTTGGCATTGTCAGGACTGCGATCGCTATAGGCAAGCTCAAGCAAAGAGCTAATTGCGTCGTCACCGAGAGTTACTAAAGCTTCATGGGCGGCTTTGCGCGTGGCTTTATAATGCAAGCCGCGAATTACAGATGGAAAATATTCGCTAGCACGGGTGGAAGCGATCGCCCTCAGCAAAGCGCAACGCACCTCAATCGAAGGGTCTTTTAATAACTGCGGCACATAAAACCGCAAAGACTGCATAAAAGCCGCCTCAGCCAAAGCTCGACAACCCAAAACTCGCTCAGGTTGAGAAGAACTCGTAATCATATGTCGCAAAGTATTAGTCGCCTCAGCCACTTGCGAAGAATCGCCCAGCCGCATCATCAAAGCTACGGCTGTACTACGAATAATCGGATTTTGTTCTGCCCCCAAATATTTCCGCAGACGATCAATATCACGATTTTTTTCGTCAGCTAACAACACATAACGCAAACATAATGCCTGCACTTGTGGAGAGGCTTGGGGTGATTGCATCACTTCGCGAATGTAGGGTAAATACTTCGACTCAGGATTTTGCAGCATCGCCTCCACACTCTGAGCCTGTAAATCTGGAGTCATTTGCGACAACATCGGCGCAAGAGGTTCACCAACAGTCTGCGGCGCAATTCGGGTTAGTAGTTCGATACAAACTGATTGCTCGATTTGAGTTTCGGCTCTGGTCATCGACTCCGACAACGCCCGCCGCATCTCACGAGTATCGACAGTCAGCAGGCTCAGCTGTCCACGCTCCACACTCTGGATCAACAGCTCTAAATATCCCCGCCGCAACAACCAAATAACGATTACCCATATGACTGCGACCATCACGATTACCGCCGCAAACCATTGAGAAAAAATCGCGGAATTGATCCCTCTTTGTTTAAAAATCTCGCTAATAACCCAAATCAAAACCCCTGCACCACCAGTTGCCAATGGATCGGCAATACCTCTAACAAAGGATTGAATCTGACTACGCAACTGATCTGGCAGAGCCTGAAACAATGTGGGCGCAGTAGCTGCGACAATCGTAAACCGAAATAGTTCATCAAAAAATTTCAGAACGACAAAGCCAATCAGTAGCCCAAATGGTGCAAATCCAGCTAAAGTTCCTGTGATGATGATCCCCAGCGGTGGCATCAGTACTGCAAAAAACACCCCGATACGTTCAATAATTCGACTGGAACCAAAAAGCTGCAGGGCAAGCTTAAAGACTCCCATAATGCCGCCAAAAATCCCTAAAAAGCTACCGATCGCTTGTTCAGTTTTAAGATGGATTTCGAGTTGGGTCTGATACTGAAACTCGATCATAAAAAATAAAATCTGGGCGGCAATAAAAAAGCCAAATAAGAGCCAAACATATTTGAGCAGATTACCTTTTAGGGAATGCTTAGAAATTTCATTGTCTTCACTATTGTTATAAACCGAGTTGGGAAATGCTTGTTTGTAGCGAGTACTGAGATAAAACAGCACACAAGAACCAATGAACAACATTAAACAAGTGGCGAGGGTCATATTTACTGCCCCGCCCCAATTTACTAAAAATGGATAAGAAAATCCACCCACGATTTCGGCAACGATAATCCCTGTACTAATTAGAGGGAATGCACGTTTAATTTCCCGAATATTAAATAATTGATTAGCTGCAATGTCATTATTAATATTGCTGAGTACATATATGCCCTCCACCCAAAGCCGAATCCCAAATACGGCTGCCATATATACCCATGTACCTTTGTGCATGAGTCCCATCCATGCGAGTGGTAGTGGTAAGGCAAGTAGGAGTGAAATGCCAAGCATCACCCAGCGCAGAGGAAAAAGCTTTTGTAGCCATGAATAAGAAATGCCAAAAGTGGTCACCACAAAAGCGGTGGCGATATAAACCCAAGTAAGATTTTCGGCTTTATAAGCTTCTAGAAATAAAGTGGAGCTAGAATACTCAAGCCATACTGCTCCGATCGATGTTGCCCCATAAAATAAAAACATTAATAGCGTGCGTTCAGCTTCATCAGGACGCAGGTTAATGATTTTTAGAAATCGGCGCATCGCCGAATTAGAGTTAGGAATGGCGGGTGCATTCATCGGGTTGCATTCATGGTCGATCGTTTGACGATATGGTACTACAAGAACGCAAATCTAAAATGACAGCTATTTCGCCGATCATCTCTATCTCGCAGGGACATCTCAATTTCTGGGAAACTTGTCGCCGTAAGTATCAATATAAATATTTAGAAGAGTTGAGCTTAGCTGAAGCTAATTTAAATAGCCAAGATAAATTACTGTTAGGCGCAAATTTTCATTTGCTGATGCAGCAAAAAGAGCTAGGGCTTGATGTGTCTGTACTGGCGAGTAGTGATGTCAAGTTGCAAGAATGGCTGGTAGCTTTTGATCAGCAGCCACCCGAAATAATCGCTGGCGATCGCTTGTGTGAACATCGCCGCACTTTAGAATTTCCATGGCAAGATAATCTAAAAAATAGTCAAAATAGCGATCGCTTTCAAGAGCATTTTGTCTTAACTGCAATTTATGATTTATTGATTTTGGGCGATCGCCAAGCTCAAATCCTTGATTGGAAAACCCATCAAAAAGCGATCGCTTTTAAAAAATTACAAACCAATTGGCAAACTCGTCTCTATCTCTATCTATTAGCCAAAACCACTAACTATGTTCCTGAGCAGTTATCGATGACCTATTGGTTTGCAAATACAGCCGAGTCAGTGATCATTCCTTATTCTGAAGCTGAACATGATCGAACGGAACAAAGGTTACAGCAAATTTTGATGGAGATTTCGCAAGCTCAAGACTATCCAAAATTAGAGATAGATAGTTCAAATTGTAAGAACTGCGAGTTTCGTGATCGGTGCGATCGCGGCGATAGATTAACTAGCTTTGAATTTAGCAATATTGAAGATATTCTAGAGATTGAAATCTTATCTTGAAAAAGTAGTAGAAAAGAAAGTAGTAGAAAAGAAACATACCTGATGCTTAGCTTAGAAAGTTTTAGCTAAAGCAGATATAAGCTTTAGTTCTATATCTATCAGATTTTAAGCTAGAGACAATTCCCGAATTGTCACGAATTGCCCCTAACTTATAGCCTTGTCAAAGGCTAATAAAAAGTAATGGTAGAGAGTCTCAATCTCATATACTACTAAGACTTGATGGCAACCCAATCTTTTTTTAGCAATGACATAAATGTGGCGATGCCTTTAGAAAAACCCGCGGGGTCTTCTAGAGCATATTCAGGGAATTCTTCGTAATATCGCCATTCTTCAGATGGATTGTGGCGCAAATGCAAGACGCGATCGCCTTCTTCGAGCTTCCAGAGCATTTGACCGCCAGTTGAGATGTCAGACATGGTCTCCTCCTATTAGTTCAATTCGCTTCAATCAGCATTGGCATGAGCAGCCAGTTGCTGATCACAATTTTGATGATTTAAACATTAAATTCTGTAAACATCGCTACTCTTATGATAGCTAGTACGATCAAGCTATTGTGTTGCTAAGCTTAAACCAATCATACTTATTTATTATGGGTACTAATTTTGTTTGTTATCCTAAGATTATCTATCATAATAAAACCATGAGAGCCTACGAATTTTCTACTAAGATTACGCCTGATGGAAAACTCGAATTGCCCAAACATCTAAAAAATTTACCGAAGCAGCCACAGGTTAGAGTTATTGTTTTGATTGATGAGTTGCTAGATATTAATTTGGAAGAGCGGAACGAAGTCTTCGATCCAAGTCCATCACAAATCGCGGCTAGTCTTCATAGAGCATTGCATGAGGTAAAGACTGGTCAAACGAAGCCAATCTCTCAACTCTGGGATAGTCTGGATGGAAACTGATCAGCCTATTGTTCAAGTTGAGACTTCTGGCAACTTTGAGAGGCAGTTTCGGATTCTGTTTAAGCGCTATCGTTTAAGGCTCTGATAAACAAGGCGATATCTAACCGTCATGCTAACTTAATATAATAAACGTTTTAAGATTTTGCTCATTTAAGAGGATTCAAATCATGACGATTTTAGAAAAAGTCGTGAGTACGATGCAGCAGTTGCCTATTGAGAAACAACAAGAAGCATTGAATTTTATTGAGTTTCTTGCTTTTAAGTTGGGCGATCGCCAATTTAAAGATGATTATTCGGTAATTCCTGCTAGGCGATCGCTAGAAAATTTGTATGGTATTTGTGCTGACGATCTGATTGTTATTGATGATTCTGGGATTTCAGGTTGGTGTTTATGATTTGCAGATTGCGGCGATCGCGCTGCAATACTAATCCCCGTATCGATAACTATAAAATGTAAAAAATTTGCAGCGTTTGGTTTGTTGTCATTGGGTTTGATATCTGAACCTTGATAACTAACACTGACGTTTACATTACCTTGATTGGTAAATTTAAGCGCATTGCTAACTAGATTAATTCTAAATAAAAGCTATAATCTGAAATATAAAAGTTTTTTCTTAGGTAATATTTACATCAAATTTGCCAATACAAAGTAAAAAAACAAAACTTGATCAGCATATTTAGCTTCAACTACATGAAATTTAAAAGATTTTCTTGGGGATTTTAATAGCAATAGCTTGCTGGTTCGGCGCTCAACTATCTCTAAAATCTTATTCTGACCATGTTGCGTGGGAAGAACAAAAAAAAGCGCAAGCGAAGCAAGCCAAGGATCAATCGGATCTTAATCTTGCTATTGCACTTGATGCAGAAGGGGCAAGTCTTATGAAACAATCTGTAAAAGAATTTAATCCAGATACATGGAAACAGATGATTGAGAAGTGGGAACAATCGTCACAGATTCTGAATGGAATCTCTAAAAATTCTCTTGCATATGACCAAGCGCAAAAGGGTTTAATTGTTGTTAATAGTTCATTGTCTTATGCTA
>JAYTWB010000333.1:0-5154 GCA_043743655.1 Cyanobacteriota bacterium
AGCTACTTAGCACTATTAAAAAAATATTAAAGAATATATTTGAGAATGTATTTAATAAATTTTGATCGATTTTTTAGTACTCTGCAATGGCAGATTATCTTAACAACAGCGCAGATTGCTGATGATATAGGGTTACGAGCGTTTGCCGTGGGGGGGATTGTCCGCGATGCCATAGTTAGGGAAGGTCAGCAGGTATATTCTTTTGCCAAAGATATAGATTTGGTGTTTGAGGGAGCGGAACAAGCAGGAATTAAAGTAGCGATCGCCTTACACAAAGTGTTTCCTAAATCAAAATTACAGATACACGAAAAATTTCAGACAGCAGAATTGCTATGGCAAGACTCAGATCAAGAATTCGCGATCGATATGGCAACAGCGCGGCGTGAAATTTATGCCTATGCTGGAGCTAATCCGCAAGTTATGGCAACCACTCTAGAAGAAGATTTGGGACGGCGCGACTTTACGGTGAATGCGTTGGCTGTAGAACTTGATCCACAATTAGGAATTAAAGGCGAAGTGATCGATCGCTTTAATGGTTTGACTGATTTAGCGAATAAACAAGTACGCGCCATTCGTAAAAATAGTTTTGCTGAAGACCCACGCCGCTTGTTTCGAGCCGCGCGTTTTGCACTACGGCTAGATTTGGCGATCACACCTGAGACTTATGCCGAGATTATCGCGACAACCTCAAGTGGACTGCATGATGCGATCGCTGGGGCGCGGCTGCGATCAGAGTTGCTTTATACTTTAACTGAACCTAAAGCCAGCCATATGTTTGAGCTATTACAACAATTAGGTGCATTGCGATGCATTCATCCAGATTTACGAATATCCGAAAATTCAGCTAATAATTTTGGTCGTCAGTGGCGGCGATCGCAACATTGGCTAAATTTATTAAATCGACCAGAAAATCGAGTAGAAATCAAAACTTATCCATCTGCTCAACTAGCCCTCGAATTATTGCTATCTCATTTGCCGCCGTCAATATCTACCCAACTAGATATTGGCTTAACTCCCGAACAAAAAAACCGACAAGTGAAATTAGCTAATTTACTCACAAATTTGCCAAGTCTTGTCGATCAATCTCAGAAAATTTCCGCAATCACTCTAAATCTCCAAAAATTTGATACTCAGACTCTGATCTTGGCAGCAGCAAAATGTGAACCTGCTCAACGGCGCATTTTAGGACGCTATCTGATGCGATGGCAAATGGTCAAATCACCACTAACAGGTACAGAACTCAAGCAACTTGGCTATATCACAGGTAAACAAATGGGGCAGATATTACAGCGTTTGCGATCGCTGACCCTTGACGGAGAAATTACTAATCAGCATGAAGCGATCGCTTATCTTCATATTCATGCCGAAGTACTTACTGAAAGCGAAGCTCCGACAACAAACGGTTAAAATGTTCTCAATAGCTTTCAGCGCCAATCAGTAAAGCCCCAATAAAGCCAGCAATAAAAAATTTAGGACAGACACATCATGAGAGGCGGTATTCGCATCGGCAGCATTTTCGGCATTCCTGTATATATTGATTCATCATGGTTTCTCGTACTCGGTCTTTTGGCTGTGTTCTTGAGTGCTGCCTATACCAAGTTATCGCCATCTTTTTCTCTAGGCTATGGCGCGATCATGGCGGTACTTTTCTTCTTGTCGATCGCTTTGACCAAGATCGCCCAAGCTCTTATGTCTAAGGCAAGAGGCTTAGAGATCAATGCGATTAATATTCAGTTTATGGGTGGGTCAACTACGGTCGAACGTGAATCCAAAGACGCATTCTCAGTATTTAGCATCGCGATCGCAGGGCCATCAATGAGCTTAGTTTTAAGTGCAATCGGATTTACGAGCGCATGGCTGATCGCTGGAGATGTCATTTTTACTAGCAACCCCAAAACAATCGAGGCTTTACCCGACAGCATTGGTAATATTCGGACTATTTGGACAATGATTGCCCTCAACTTTGCGCGAATTAATCTCATTTTTGGAGTACTTAGCTTGATTCCAGCGCTGCCATTTGAAGGTGGACATATTCTTAAAGCTGCGGTCTGGAAAATAACAGGCGATCGCTTTTCTGGCATTCGATGGGCTGCGCGATCGGGGCAGATTTTTGGCGTTTTTCTGATGATTTTGGGAGGCTTAATATCCTTTAGCAATTTTGGCGGACTATTTCTGATCTTTTTAGGATGGTTCCTATTTGGCAATGCGGGTGGATATCTCTATCTCAACAATCTGCAACAAGCTCTACTTGACATTGATGCTGAAACTACCATGACCCGAGACTTTCGTCTCGTGGAGGCAGAGATGTCATTGCGCGAATTTGCTGATAAATTTTTAATTATGGAAGCTAAAGATGCAAATCCTATTTACATTGCATCATCTGACGGACGCGATCGTGGCATCATCTCTGCCGAACCGATTCGGCATATCAATAGCAACGAATGGACTTCGCAATCTTTACAGTCTCTAGTCAAACCCTTTGACGAAATTGATACAGTCGATCTCAAAACAAAAATATTTACGATCGTGAATTTACTAGAACAAAAAAAATTACGTTATTTAATCGTGCGATCGCCTGTCGGTTCTGTCGCAGGCGTAATTGATCGCGGTGATGTGATTAAAGCTCTAGATAGCAAGCTACTTTGGAGAATTCCTATGGATTATATTAAACAAATTAAAGCAGACGGAAATTTCCCATCTAACTTCCGTTTAATCGAAATTTGTGAACAATTGACTGAAAAAAACTAGGACAAAAAACTTAAGAAGAGTAGAAAGCTTTCCTTCTAATCTAGAAAGACTGCATGTCTGATAAAAATTCTTCTAACGTGACAAAATCCGCTGGAGATGTTGTTCCTGATCCATTTAGGGGATCGTTATTCCCCAATATGTTATCTATAGTCGCCGCTCCAAAATCAGAATCTGAGGAAGGTGGTGGAGTCGATCGCACTTCTTCAAGTGAGAAATTATCAAACAAGTCATGATCTTCATTAGTTTTATTTACAGGAGTCTTATTTACAGAAGTTTCAGGCTCAGTTTTGTCATCAATAACTTCGCTATAACTATTAGATAAACCATCGTCCATAAAGTCATCGAATAATGAGTCTGACAAATTAGGAATTTCTGTAACATCATCAATTATTTGAGGGATTGATGATGAAGATACTAGAAAATCATCAAATAATGAATCAGCAACTATCGTAATCGCATCTGGGACTTCATTAGTACTAAAATCCTCAGCGATATGTTGAGAAATATCTAGCTCGGAATCAACAATATTTAACTCTTCATTTGATTTTTTACTTGATTCTTCATTTAATTCTTTTAAAGATTGAGATGTAGTTTTTTCTGATTCTTCATCTAATTCTTCTAAATCTAATGTCAAACCTTGATGCTTGTCTTCTGCATTATTATCTTGCTCTTGAGCAGGCTCTAAAAAAATCTTGGTAACAAGACGAATCTTAGCTTTTTGCCATTGTTGACCTGGTTGCAATATTGATAAGTTAGTGATTACTTGATCGCCATGTTCATCAGTATGACTAGATTCAGCGATCGTATCGAGCAAACTACGCAAATTAGGATTTGAAGCAACTGCGGTAAATAAAAAACTTGGTTTACTAATTACTTGAATTAATTCCGTGAGCGTAGTCAAGCATCGGACAGTACCGACATGCTCATCTATAAATCGGACAATAATATCTTGATATTCTTGCAAGTTTTGCTGGATTTGAGACAACTTTTGTACTAGGATAACCCCTTTAGAATTGTTAACAAGCTTCATCTCTTGATCTTGTCCTCCATCATCACCCTGATTAGTTTCAGGAATTAGCAATGATTTTTCAAAACTGTCGGCTAGAAAAATTTCATGTTGCCAAGCCAAATAATTGTTGTCAGAGCGATAAGTGAGAATTTTGACACGCTCGATCTGCCTAACCTGCAAGACCATCATGCCCCGATGAATAATTGTAATAACTGCCTTTTGGTTTGGTATTTGGGCAGCATATAGAGAAATTCTGAGATATTCTGCCTCAAGTTGTGCTTCTGCATGAATACCTTTAGATGCTAGCGATCGATTGATCAAAGCAGCGATCGCATTAGGGTCGCCCTGTTTCGCCAATTCCATAACGCTCAGTTGTGTCATACCTATCCCCAGTAATTAACCCTAGCGGCTCTTAGATTATAGCTTTAGTGCAGAACGATCACTGTGAACCTAAAAAACACCAAAAAATAGAGGGGTCGCTAGGCGGCTCCTCTATTTTTTGGTGTTTTTTTCAAAAAATTAGTCTTCGTATAAACGGCATTCCAAAGCGTCAGGATTATCATCACAATAAACTTCAAGAGAATTCTTGCTCTTTGATTGCTTTTGGTGTGATGACTCAGCTTGTAGTTCTTCGACTGCATCCCATGCAGCGGCGCATTCCTTAGAACCAGTACCAGTAATCTCACAGGTTTCTCTGGCTTGCTTTAATTCTTCTTGGATTTTTTCTGTAATGTTGCTCATGTGTTTTGTCTACTATCTGTAATTTAGATACTAACAGATTGATGCTCGCTAGCCATCATACAAGAGGAGTATGCAACTAGGTGGTACAAGTTAGCCAACCCCTAGGGTCGCTGGGAGCATTCCTGCAAGTATGATCCAGCCAATCCAGACGTTTTGACCAAAGGCTTCTTGGTAAAACTCACTAGGGATATTAGCTTGATTCAGTTTGTGGCATTGGTATATCCACAATAATCCCGCTGTCAAACAAGCAAAGTAGTGTGCGTAACCAAATTTCATTTCCCAACCTAGCCAAACCAAACAGGCAAAGGAGATCGCTAAAAACATGCCGATCGCTAATGTTACATATCTTCCAAAGAAGAGGGCGCTAGAGTTTACCCCAACTTTGAGATCATCTTCGCGATCGCTCATTGCATAGATTGTGTCAAAGCCCATTGTCCAAGCAATTACAGCTACCCACAATAGCCAAGCATAGCGATCAAGTCCACCTGTTACCGCACTCCAAGGAATCAATACCGCGAATCCCCAAGCGATCGATAGGACTAATTGCGGAACAGGAAAAAAACGCTTGCAAGCTGGATAAATTGCAATCACAGGGACAGCAGCAAAGCAAAGCCCAAAACTAAGCGGGGTTAAGTAAGTCGAAAGCAAAAATGCAC
>JAYTWB010000334.1:0-2369 GCA_043743655.1 Cyanobacteriota bacterium
AACAACAGTTTGTTCATTGCGATCGCTCTCAGATTCTTTGATATAAACTGCAAATACTTTTGGTGGGTTAAACTCTTTGACCGCCAATTGAGCAATCACAATATTCACATCAGTGTTGATTGTCAAGGCGAGAAATGTGCCTACCGAGTCCAGCCCTGCTTCCGCTAAGGACTTTGTATCTAGACCATTGCTGACAAAGGAGAGAATATCATAGGCAGCAGCTTGTTTACAAAGCTCAGCATTGGTATCGATCATCGCCACGCGTTGACCGTTGGCGTGAAATATTCTCGCTACCAAGATGCCGATCGCATTGCTACCCACAATCACTAAGCCTGAGATATCAGATTGGCTGAGTCCTAAAAATTTTGCTACTAATTTTGCAGAAAGCCCTTGCAAAAATACAGTCATCACAATTGTCAGGAAGACTAAAGCTTTAATTGATTCCCCACCATTAACTCCACGTTCGGTTAATAAAATCGAAAAGAGAGAAGCAATAGAAGCCGCAACAATTCCTCTAGGCGCGCACCATGACAAGAAAGCTTTTTGTCGCCATGTCAGACTGCTATTCCATGTACTGACAATTACGTTAATCGGACGGACGATAAACATCAGAAATAGAACGGTCTGGACACCTCCCCAGCCAAGTGCAAAAATACTGGGGATGGAAAGGTTTGCGGCAAGTAAAATAAATAGAACTGAAACAATTAAAGCGACAAGTTGGCTTTTAAATTTAAGTAAGTCTCGACTATTGGGGATTTCGGAAGCGCGTAAGATAATTCCCATCAGCACCACAGCGGTTAGTCCCGATTCGCTCTGAATCTCTTGGGCAATCCCGAATAGCCCTAATACTGCCGCCACAACGACTGCACTTTTGGTGTCTTCGGCGAGAAAAGAGGCGCGTTGCAAAAACTTACCCAATAACCAACCTGCGATCGCCCCAATTAGACCACCAACACTCAAACGCACTAGCAGGTTACGCACGACCGCAAAAGCTCCCTCAGCTGGATTTAAGGTCACATCAAGAACGACAACCGCGAGTACAGAACCGATCGCATCGATTAGCACTCCTTCTCCTTCTAAAATCGTGGCAAGGCGGCGATCGAGTCCCACTTCTTCAACAATCGGATTGATTACAGTGGGTCCTGTCACTACCACCAGCGCCGAATATAAAAAGGCGATCGCCCAAGGAAATTCGCTCAGCCAATAAGCCGCAATCCCACCGCCAATCAGCGTAATCAGCGCACCAATCGTAATCAGATTGCGTAAACTTGCCGAGACTTTACCTAAGTCTTGTAGTTTGAGATTAAGCCCACCATCAAATAAAATCAGAGCCACAGAAATCGACACGATCGCTTCTAATCCATCACCTAACAAACGTGGCTGCACTAAATTTAGCCCACTGCCGCCTAGCGCAACACCAAAGATAAGCAAAAATACAATGCTCGGCACTCGAAAAAAGTTGGCAATGACACGCGCAGATATACCTGCCACAATCGCAATAATGATAATTGAAGAGAGAGAACCTTCCATAATGATTTAGCGATTCAGAACAAAGGATTGTCCCTAATAGCTGGATTCTAATGATACTGACAGCGTAACGCTAAATTGAGCTTCAAAAGGTTGCTTCTTATAATCCAGACTCCAAAGCTCTAAACTACAAGGATCATTATTTTGTCTAGGCGTGAGTCGTAAAGAGCAAACGCGAGTCTTCGGGTCGCCGATAACCCGAATTGTGGCGATCGCTCCAATCTGGCGGCGATCTAAAGCCGTGGCAATCCGCAAAAATGTACTGGCTTGGCGCACAAATAACTTATGAATCTCACTGTCTAAGCGTTGGAAATTGTCATGTTTTTTCTTCGGTTCGCTCTTGCGATGATAGCGAGCCAAATTAGCGATCGCCTCAATTTCTGACTCAGTATACCCAAGCAATTCCCCATTGCGAATTAGATAATAGGAATGCTTGTGGTGAGCATCGTGACTGATGTGATGCCCTGAATTGTGTAACATCGCCGCTGCCCAAAGTAAATGTCGCTCATCATCACCCCATTCATGAAGAATCCCCTTAGTTTGGTCAAACAAACTGAGAGCATGACTTGCCACCTGTGTCGCATATTTTGTGTCAATGCCATATTTATCAGCCAGTTTGAGAATACTGCGATCGCGCACTGTACTTTGATAACGCCAGCCGTCTTCGATATAGCCATGACGAATCATCCAATCAACCACCAAGCCTTCACGCAAGGCACTCTGACAAAGCGTGATTTTGGGAACTCCTAATAGCCGCATAGTTTCCAGTAAAACCATCGCTCCTGCTAAAATAATTTCTGCTCGCTTTTGTCTCACCATTGCCGCGCGCTCTTCGAGACTTG
>JAYTWB010000335.1:0-2220 GCA_043743655.1 Cyanobacteriota bacterium
GGTCATATGTTTTGCATTACAGGGCAAAGCGCTGTATGCCTAGATTAATCAAGAAACCATGAAAAGCAATGGAAACCATCAGTAATTACCTTGCTTATTCGTGATCTTGATCACGAATAAGCTTTGCTTATAAAATTTATAATATCGCTTTAAAAGTAGAATTTAGGCTCAAAAATCATGAAGTTTATTTCAATTGGGTTTTTTTTAGCGATCGCGGCATTATCTACACCCTTTGCGGCTCAAGCTGACACTCGCAAAGCTTATTGTGAATATTATCTGAACGGAACCAGTACGCCTAAAGTATCGATGCCATGCACATTTTCAATGGCACAAGGAAACATCAGTATTCGCTGGGAAGATGGGGTGTCTGATAATTTTGTACTTATCCGTGGGCGTGACATGGTCTACAGAGACAATCGCGGTGGGCTGGTCTATCAACAACGGGGTGAGCAGCAAGCCGATGGCACTAGCGCCAGAATCATGAAGATGGAAAATGGCTCTATTTATATCTGGGGAAGCTAGAAACTTTCTCCCAAATCTTAGCGTCAATGCACATTAGCAATCGATCGCCTAGATGTTTTTGGGTGGTTTATGACCACCTAAATTTTAATTGTTACTCCCATTTTCATTCGCAAATGCTCAACCCTTGATGCGATTCACCAATAAATTAGGACTACGGTTTAGAGTTTGTCGGTGAACGCTAGAGGTCTAGGGCAAAGCATTCCCGATTTAAGGTTGTCGGTAAATTGGTAAATTGTGGCGGGAATGCTATGCCCCTACAGTTCCCAATTCAAATATTGGACTATTAATTTTTTGTCCTGTACTAAACTCATCAATAGAAGATTCAATTCAATGCCCAAAATTCGCGTTTCCATTCTGTCAGTTTTTGCGATCGCAACTTCCCTTTTCTCATTCACCAATTTAAAAGCCGAAGCACTGCCCCAAAATGCACCTACGATCATCGCTCAATCATCGGAAGATATTTTTGCTAGTAAGGGCTTCACCACGCCTAGCAAAAATATCTTCTGCGTGATCTATGGCGATCGCCTACGTTGTGAGATTGTCAGCCGATTGAGTCCCATGCCACCACAACCAGATTCTTGTAATCTCGATTGGGGCAATGGTTTAGTCTTACGCAAAGTTGGTAAAGCCAAAGTTCTTTGTGCAGGAGATACTGCATATTCCCCGAACTACAAGACCTTAGCCTATGGCGAGACTTGGAGCAAAAGCGGATTTATTTGCAAATCTCGCACCGATGGATTGACCTGCACCAATCCCAAGGGTAATGGCTTCTTTTTAAATCGCAAAGAATGGAAGACATTTTAGAACGTAAAGCACTGTAGTTTCGCTCTCAGAATAAAAACCTAAATCACAAATCTATGAAACTAACTAAAATTCTAGCGGCAATCATTGTCCCTTTCATCTCTATCGCACCTCAATTCACTGCGATCGCCGATGCTCAAAATGATACCCAGAGAGCTTATCGAGGACGTTGTATTGCCTCCGTTGTTGGTCAAGAAAAAGGATCACGGGTGAATATGCGCTCCAGCCCTACAGTTGAGTCTGAGATCGTTGGCTATGTCTTAGTTGGACAACGAGTAGCTCAACTTTATTACAGTATTTCTGGATACTCACCTGTCGTGCGTGAGAGTGACGGGGAAGGAGTGTCTTGGGATTATGTAGAGTACATGCCCAGTAAAACTAGAGGCTGGATCGCATCGTCTTTAATTGATCAAACATGCTCTAGTTCTAAGAGACCCTTTTGATGAATGGGAGGAACTGGTCTGGATTCAGCAACTGGTCTGGATTTAGCCAGCTTTTTGATCAGAGCAAGTAATTCTTAACTAATGTTTATTTCTAAATACAGGACAAAAATAATTAATTGTGTAGGGGCAGAGCATTCCTGCAACTATTTATTCTTATCACTAGGTTTTGTATACGGGAATGCTCTGCCCTAGACTTAACGCAATCACAGGTTAATCCTCAACTGCGGAAAGGGTAGAGCATTTGCGAATCGAGATTCTAGCGAAAAGTAAATCAATTGTGGCGCAAATGCTCTACCCCTACGTCGAAATTGTTTGTACATTTTTGTCCTGTACTTAGTGTTTACCTTCTCAAATCAAAAAATCAATATGAAACTCTCAAAAATTAAACTTTTCAGTTTTCTTGCCCTTAGCTGTTCACTGATATCCTGTGGACAAACTCAAGTATCGACCGCGC
>JAYTWB010000336.1:0-14042 GCA_043743655.1 Cyanobacteriota bacterium
CCGAGGAAGACCGAGCCGAAGTTGCACTCGACCATCATCTGCATCATTTCTGCATCTTGAGCGAGATCGATAGATGCTTCGGTAGCAAATGAGAATGGGAAGTTACGCTCTTTCATCCAGGGCTTTAACTCTTGGAGCATCACTTTTACATTGCGTTTGTTGCCAATGAAGTTATCATCGACCATAAAAATGCTGCGTCTCCAACCAAGATCGTAGAGACATTGCAACTCAGCGAGAATTTGAGCGGGAGTCTTAGTACGGGGCTTGCGTCCATAAAGAACGATGATGTCGCAAAACTCGCATTGGAAAGGGCATCCGCGTGAGAACTGTACCGACATTTCGGCATAGCGATTCATTTCTAGTAGGTCAAAGCGGGGAATTGGTGTTTCGGTCACTGCTGGTCTTTCGCCATTGGCGCGCAAAATGCCAGCGCGATCGCCTCTTTCGATTGCTTCAACAAACATCGGCAATGTGATCTCACCTTCATCAAGGATCAAGAAATCTGCACCCGAAACTTTCGCTTCTTCAGGTAAAGCCGTAGGATAAGGCCCACCCACTGCAACTAATTTACCGCGTGCTTTTGCTTCTTGGATTTGGGCAAGAAAGTCTTTTTTCTGGACAATCATCGCCGAAAGGATCACCACTTCAGCCCATTCCCACTCAGCCTCACTGATATCACGGACATTGCGATCAACTAATTTAAATTCCCAAGTTTGCGGCAAAATCGCTGCAACCGTGACCATACCAAGGGGTGGCAATTGAGCCTTATAGCCAACTAATTCAAGAGTTTTCTCGAATGACCAAAAGCTTTTCGGAAATAAAGGATAAACGAGTAAAACGCGCATTATTTATAATTTGAGGTGATTCTTGAGTATTTGTACTGTGAATATTATAGAGGGCGGCGCGAAGCACCGCCCTTTATGAGACTAACTAGCGAGATCAAGCTCTCGTACAGGCTGTGCCTGAACTTCTTTCAAGCGCTCTTCTTCTGCCCAATAAGCAGCAAGTTGTCCTTCGATTTCATTGCGGACAATATCGCGATACTCCATGAAGTGTTCATTGTGAGCGCAGACAATTAAGTAATGTTCCCAAACCGCAGGGTTTTTCTGGATCATGCTAAACAGGTGATGCCAGAACTTAAAACGGGTATCCCGCCAAACTCCTTGCCGCCAAACAATGATTGCAAGAGCTTTGAGATCAAGCAAACTGGGTAATTTGGGCGGTAATTTGATCCGTGGCGCGCCAAGTTTTAGGAAGTAGCTGTAAACGCGATCAAGATAAGCGTGCGGCTCGTACAAAGCACAGAATGCTTCAACATATTCGCTAGCAATTTCCTGTACGGGGCGAGTCGGTACAAAATTCATCAATGTAGTCTGATTGAGGTTCCCATCGAGGCTTTGTAAACGTCCTTCTTTTTCGAGGCGATGCCAGAGTGCGGTGTGTGGCAGGGCTTGTAACATTGCGAATGTAGTTGTGGGAATGCCTGTTAGTTCGGCAAATCTGACAATGCGATCGCCCGCCCCTGACTTCTCACCATCAAAACCGATGATGAAGCCCGCCATCACCCGAATTCCAGTTTTGGTAATTGCTTCAACCGAGTCAAGTAGAGAAGTTCGGGTATTTTGGAACTTCTTGGTCATTTGTAAGCTATCTTCATCAGGGGTTTCAATACCGAGGAACACAGCATCAAAATAGCAATCAACCATCAAGTCCATTAACTCTTGATCAGCGGCTAAATCAATTGATGCTTCAGTATTAAAGCGGAAGGGATATTCATGTTCTTGTTGCCAAGTTTTTAGCTCTAGCAACAACAATCTGACGTTGCGTTTATTGCCAATGAAGTTGTCATCGACCATAAATACGCCGCGTCGCCAACCTAATTCATATAAGTAATCAAGTTCCGCTAGTAACTGAGCAGGGGCTTTAGTACGCGGTTTGCGTCCATACAAGACGATGATGTCGCAAAATTCACATTGAAAAGGGCATCCCCGCGAAAACTGCACTGACATGGAGTCATATGCATCAAATTCTAATAAGTCAAACCTCGGAACAGGGGTGATCGTGACATCAGGCTTTTCGGTGGTGCGGAAAATGCCGCTGGGTTCACCTTTAGCGATCGCTTCGACAAACATCGGCAATGTGATTTCGCCCTCATCTAAAATCAGGTAGTCAACACCTGCACTTTGTGGGACTTCGGGCATTGAGGTTGGATAAGGACCACCGCAAGCAACTTTAATGCCACGTTGTTTTGCTTCTCTAATCAAAGAAAGTAAGTCATCTTTCTGGACGATCATCGCCGACAAGATCACCATATCCGCCCATTGCCACTCAGATTCGGCGATCGCACGGACATTGCGATCAACTAACTTAAAGTTCCATTCTTGAGGCAAGATCGCCGCAACCGTAATCAAGCCTAGAGGCGGTAGTAACACTTTACGATTTACTAGCTCTAGGATTTTTTCGTAAGACCAAAATGTTTTTGGAAACAGTGGGTAAACCAGTAGAACGTTCATGCCTTTTTCGGGTTAAGTGGGCGAATATACTTTGCCCTCATCCCCCAACCCGTTCTCCCGCAAGAGAGAGAAGGGGAGCAAGAGAGCTTTTCTTATGCCACTCTCCCTCAAGAATGGAGAATGGCTAGGGATGAGTTTTTTTGATTAAACAGCAAGAAAACCTGTACGGATATCTTCGATGATGCCATCGCGCAAAATGATCTCTACACGCATCTGACCAATCAAGTTATCACCTTTGCCAGCAGGGAAATAGCTGTCAAGTTGACCTTGCGAAACTTCTTGCTCTAGTTCCAGATTTTGAACTTGAGTGAGTTGGGTCAGCAATTGATTCTTTTGTTCTAATAATTCAGCTTTGACCCGATTCATCTCGGCGCGAATACCTTCGATCGCGTTGGAGACTTCGGCTGAGAATGGCTTAATGCTTTGACGCTCAATTTCATTGATTTGACGCGAGCCTTGAGCATCCACCTGCTGCACTTGGGCATCGAGTTGGGCGATTTGTTGTTGCAGTTGTTGCTGCATTTCCTCTTTCCAGCGCTGCGTCACAATCACTTGGATATTGGCGGTGCGACGCAATAAGAGCTGATTAGAAAAATCGATCGAATTCACATTTATCTCCAGTTTTGTGTAGGTTTAATAGTGATAAGAACACGAAGCGTTTTTATCACTTAGTTAGCAAACATTTTGACAATAATATCTTGATAGCGCTCAAATACTATGTTGCGCCGAATTTTGAATGTTTGGGTTAACAAGCCATTATCAATCGTAAATGGCTCAGGCAAGAACTCAAAAATACCAATGCGATCGTTAACGCTATACCCTGGGCGATTTTGGACTTCACGATTCAGCTCTTCGCGATAGAGATTACGGATTTTGGGACTATTCAACTCTGGCAAAATATCTGCCAAATTAGCCGCAGCAGAAATCAGCCTTGCGGCTTCCAGCGCTGAGAGATTAGGAACAATCAAGACTCCTAACTGCTTTTGATCTTGTCCAACTAGCACCACCTGATCGATATAAGCACTACGAATGCAAGCGTCTTCGATCGGCTGTGGTTCGATATTTTCGCCATTAGTTAAGACGATCGTATCCTTTGCCCGACCTGTAATCACTAAGTCGTCCCATTTGCTGACATAGCCCAAATCGCCTGTATCAAACCAGCCTTGAGGATCGATCGCTTTTGCTGTCGCTTCAGGATTTTTGTAATAGCCCTGCATCACTTGTGAACCACGAATCAACACCAAACCTTGCTTACCGACAGGCAGATCGGCTCTGGTGTCAGGATTAACAATCCGAGTTTGAGTGTTGAGGACGGGCTGTCCATCGCCACCACGAATATTGCGATCGGGGGAACGCACATGGGTAATCGGTGCAGTCTCGGTCAAACCATAGCCGCCTAAGATTTCGATGCCGACAATCTCATAGAAGTCTTCGAGATGTTCAGCGATCGAGCCACCACCACTGACGACATATTTGAGCTGACCACCCGTAGCTTCGCGTACTTTTTGGTATACCAATTTATCACCCAGCTTATGAATCCCCCACAAGCCCAAAACTATTAAGGATGAGAGCAGCTTGTCGCTTAGAGACGGATAGAGATTTTCGACATTTAAGCCTTTGACAACGCGCTTGGCGGTGATATATTTTTGGCTGATTTTAAAAAAGAAATTTACTAAACGCTGTTTACGGGCAGGTTGATCTCGAAACTGCTTTTGTACGCCTTCATAAATTGATTCCCAGAGGCGCGGCACAGCGACCATGTAATGTGGTTTCTGCTCTTTGAGGTCTTTTTTGATCATGCGGAGATTGGTATAAATCTCGGTGCAACCTTGCGAAAACACGAAGTACTCGAATGTACGCTCGTAAGAATGCCATGTCGGCAAGATATTCAATACCTTTTCATTGACATTTAGCTTTAATACTGATTGAGCGGCTTCCACTTCAAATAAGAAATTCCCGTGAGTGAGCATTACGCCTTTAGGTCGGGCAGTTGTGCCTGATGTATAGATCAGCGTGGCAAGAGTATCGCGTTGGATCGGTGGATTTCCTAAATCTTTATGACTGCCTTTTGCAAGAATTTCTTGAAAGTTGTACGCGTTTTCAGGCGGGGTCTCGTCTGAGAGCAGAATAATCTGCTTGACGGGTAAGGAATGTAATTCTGGTTCCAGCTTTTTGAGTGTGGCAAGGTTCTCAACCACGATCGCTTTACTGTCACTATGCTCGATGATGTAAAGCAATTCGCTACGCTCAGCTTGAGAGCTACGCGTAGCATTAGCGGCTCCCATCGCCAAAATTCCCTGATCAGCAATCAACCAGCGCGGTGAGTTGTCAGCAATCAGCGCCACCATGTCGCCAAATTGCAAGCCAAGCGATCGCAAGCCTGCCCCAAATGCATTTATTTGCTCAAATGTCTCGCCGTAGGAAAGTCTCACGGGCGGTTTGGCATGAGGATCGTACATGGCGATCGCTTCGGGATGAGTTTTAGCGCCCTGCTGCCATATTTGCCAGAGGCTAGTTGCGGAGGCGATCGCGAAATTATTTTTTGTTTGCATGAGTTTAAAAAATATTTTAAAAAAATAGTTGTTTCGTTCACTCGGTAAACAAAGCAACTATTTTGAAAGTTAACCCTTAATGAATGCGATCGCATGTTGCCAGATGATCACCTTATGTCCAGATGCATCCATGCAAATACATTGATCATCAATCCAGCTAATCTTGCCGCGCAACTGATCGCCTGTGAGCAGTTTGATTTCGACTTCGCTCTTGTCACGAATGATGCTGTAAAGGCGGCGAATACTTGGCAGTGATGGGTTAATTCCGACTTTTGTGACTGTTGGTGCGCTCATCGTCTTAGCCTATGGCAGTTTTACGAATATTATCATTTTAATTTAATAAAATTCCAAAAGAAAAAGGGAACGCAATCGCGCCCCCTTTTTCAGCAATTGCGATCGCCATCCTAAAAACGTAATCCTAAGCCAGTTTGTAAAGAAGTTGCGGATGTGCCAGAAGAATTGCGATAGGCATCAAACGCAAAAATAACATTACCAAACAGCACTAAATTGCTATTTGGTAATGTGTAATCGATGCCTGGTTGGATCACAAAGCTATTTTTATTTCCGACTGGGGTTGTATCGACCGTGTTAGACAAAGCTACGCCCGCACCGATATAAACATCTGTATCAAAATTTAGCGGTACATCAAAAGAAACTGTGGGGACAACAGCGGTGCTGTTTCCGATCAAAATTTGCGTGCGTACAGAAACAGGAAATTCCAAAAACTTATAGCGAGCCGCAACTACTGCCGAAGTGCGCGAGCTTTCACCAGCGTTAGGATTGCCGCTAGTAAAACCAAAACTAGCACCCACGCCCACATAACTGCCATAGGCGGGTTGAGCTTTTGCCGAAGGACAGGCGATCGCTGACATGCAACACAAGGCAGTCAAGCCGATCAAAAATTTAGTTTGATTTTCCACTGAGATCATTTCCTTGTGTGAGCAATATATGAGCAACGATTTATTTGTTGGTTTAATTTGATTAACCCCGTCAGCCAGACAGACTATCACAAGTTGCAACATTCAGCGAAAAAATTTCCTACTAAGTTTCATTAGAAGCAAATCTAGACTTTTATAGCAATGTAAGTTTTGCTTAGGACATAAAACCCAAAAGATGAGTGGCAGCGCGAAGCGCCGCCACTCATCTTTACGTTGCTATAAGTCTAGATTTGCTAAGCCTAGATAGGTAATTTTTGTTGGCTCAATCTTGAATCGACAGGCTAATACTTTTACGCCTTTAGCGATCGCCTCTTCAAACAACCTGCCATATTCAGGATCAGCTTGCACTCCAGCCGCAAAGCGATCGCAATCACCACGATTGATAAAAAAGATTAAAGCCGATGCAGTGTTTTCTGTAATTACTGACATCAATTCGCGTAAATGTTTTTGACCGCGCGTTGTCACCGTATCTGGAAATAGCGCGAGATTGCCAATACACCAAGTCGTATTTTTGACTTCTACATAAGTTCTTTTTCTAGTAGAACTATCAGTCAACAAAAAATCAATACGGCTTTTCTCATTTCCATAAACTACCTCGCTCTTAACTTCTGTATATGTTTCTAACTCCGAAAGCAAATGGCGATCAAGCATATGCCCAATTACGCGATTAGGAAGACTGGTATTAATGCCGATCCATTGCTCATCTAGATATATTGCTTCCCAGCTATAGGGGAGTTTACGTTTAGGATTGGAATGATAAGAAACCAAAACAGGGCTGCCAATTTTGCATACGCCTGTCATTGCCCCTGTGTTAGCACAATGTGCGGTGACTATCTCACCATTGTCTAGTTCTATATCCGCAAAAAAGCGTTTGTAACGACTGACAAGAAGACCTGTGAATAAATCAGAATAAGTGTGAACTTGGAGCATGTTAAGTTTGGTATGGACGGTGCGAAACGCCGCCTATACTAACATGGGAGAAAAGAAGTTGATAAATATATGAAGAAGACAGTCCGCAATATGAGAATCAAACGTAAGCTAGATCATTCGATCATCAAACTAGAACAGCGTGAGGGAGTACTTCAGGTTGTCGGGGGGAATTCTTGGTATTCATATTTTCGCGATCCATATCACCTGATGCTAACGATTCCTTGGATCGGATTTGTGGCGATCGTGATGCTCTTCGATATATTTCTCAATGCTGTTTTTGCAGTTCTCTATCTACTCGATCCTAATGCGATCGGAGGAACAACAAATAAAGGTTTTTGGGAAGCTTTTTTCTTTAGTGTGCAGACTCTAGCTTCCATTGGTTACGGAGTGATGCATCCAGATACACTCTACGCAAATTTACTGGTCACATTAGAATCGATCGCTAGCTTGATGTTATTTGCCTTGATTACAGGAATTGCCTTTACAAGATTTGCTAAGTCGTCTTCGCGGGTCATGTTCAGTCGGGTTGCGACGATTCATGACTACAATGGCATTCCCACGCTCATGTTTCGCACTGCCAATGAACGGCGAAACAACATTCTAGAAGCGAAGTTGAGCGTTTATTTAATGATTGATGAGATCAGTGCCGAAGCCCAAATGATGCGAAGGCTGCATGAACTAAAATTAGTTCGCGATCATTCTCCTGTCTTTCTATTGTCATGGACGGTGATGCATACAATCGATAAAAATAGCCCCCTACATGGAATCACAATGGAAACTATGGAACGATTAAATGTCCAAGTTCTTGTATCTCTCACGGGTGTCGATGAGACGATAGAAGGTACACTCCATGCTCGGCATATGTATGGGTCACAACATCTCTTGTTCGATCGCCGTTTTGTCGATGTGATCCATATAGGAACCGATGGGCATCGGTATCTTGATTACAAACATTTTCATGAAACTGCTGAAATTTAAGCAAAACCGATTTTGGAGTTTGCCATTAGATTTGTCATGAGAATTTTTGAATAAATTGGTGATCTCACTATAAATCGAGAACCTCTGCTAGAATCTAGAACTACAGTGTCTGCCCCCAGTCTATTGATACTGTTGACACGTTATATATTTCTGTCTCTGATCCGTCTGACACCAATTTCAAGAGTAGCCCAGCTATTTTTGAAGCTTTAAAATCCCTCTGGGTAAGGTTTTAGATTCTTAGAAATGTCGCAAATCTCTAAGAATTGGTATGACTACAAAATGGCAACGCTAACAGCGACAGACTGATAAAAAATTTGGAGTTCTATGTCTTCTTCTGCAATTCCCCTTCCTGTAAAGAAATCTTCTGTACCGACTAAATCTGTACCTACTAAATCTTCGGCACCAATCGCCTCGGCACAGGGTTTCTCAGCTCTAGGTTTGTCTGAGCAAATTGTCCGTGCTGTTGCGGCTCGTGGCTATACCAATCCCACCCCGATTCAGTCACAGGCGATCCCCGTTGTTCTCTCAGGTCGCGATTTATTGGCGGGCGCGCAAACTGGTACGGGTAAAACCGCAGGATTCACCCTGCCAATTTTACATTTACTATCTAACAAGGTCGTCAAGCGATCGGCAACAGGAAAAATCCCGATTCGGGCTTTGATTCTCACGCCTACCCGTGAACTGGCGGCTCAAGTCGAAGAAAGCGTACAGACCTATGGCAGACACTTACCCCTGACCTCGATGGTGATCTATGGGGGCGTGAATATCAATCCGCAAATCAATCGCCTCAGAGGTGGTGTCGAAATATTAGTGGCAACCCCAGGTCGGTTATTAGATCATGTGCAGCAAGGGCGATTGGATTTGTCGCAAGTTGAAGTTTTGGTGCTAGATGAAGCCGATCGCATGTTAGACATGGGCTTTATTCGTGACATCAAAAGAATTCTGGCACTTTTGCCGAAGCAGCGTCAAAATCTCTTGTTTTCGGCGACTTTCTCTAATGAGATTAAATCTTTTGCGAGTACCTTACTTAATCAGCCAGTGATGGTCGAAGTCGCGGCTCAGAATGCGACTGCCGATCTAGTCACTCAGAGGATTTTTCCTGTTGATCGCGATCGCAAGCGTGAGTTGCTGACGCATTTGATCAAGACTCATAACTGGTATCAGGTGTTGGTGTTTACGCGCACTAAACATGGAGCCGATCGCCTTGTTAAACAACTGCATCAAGACGATATTGTGGCGATGGCGATTCATGGCAATAAAAGCCAAGCTGCGCGTACTCGCGCTCTCGGTAAGTTTAAAGATGGCAGTTTGCAGGTATTAGTCGCAACTGATATTGCGGCGCGTGGCTTAGATATTAACGAACTACCTCATGTGGTCAACTACGAGTTACCAAATGTGCCAGAAGACTATGTGCATCGGATTGGACGCACTGGACGGGCTGGGTCGTCAGGTGAAGCGATCTCGTTGGTATGTGTGGATGAGCGCAAGTTTTTGTCAGATATCGAGAAGCTGATCAAGCGATCGCTACCTCAAGAAATCATCGAAGGCTTTGATCCTGATCCTCGTGCCAAGCCTGAACCAATCCAAGTCGGTCGCCAAGCGAAGCATCAGCCTAGACGAGGTGGACATAGCGATCGAAATCCTACGAAGCCAGTATCAGCACCAAGCAAAGCGCTTAGTAAATCGCCAAAAAAGCCAGTCGGTAAAAGTATAACTTTACGCTAAACATATCTTTATACTAGACAGACAGAGATTCTTGAGCATTCTTGTCTGTCTATAGGATGGATAGATTTTATTGAGGCAATTCGCCAAAGCGATCGCGATATTGTTTAAGCATCTCCTGCATTTCGGCAAGTTGTTGACTGACTTGCTCAGCGCGTTGACACTCTTGCTCAGCGCGTTGATGCTCTTGATCAGCACGTTGACGCTCTTGATCTAGCATCAAATTCACCTCAATATATGAATAAAATTTTGTGCCGTCAGCGTTATAGAGTTGCAGTCTTCCTGAAGCAATATCGAGACGAATACCAAGTCGGGGACTTGTCCAGCTATCACTAAAATCCATCAGAGATAATCCATCAAAAGTTCGTTGCCAAACTTCAAGGACATTTTCTTCAGGGTCATAGAGATAATATTCTTGAACACCGTGACGTTCAAAAAAGAGCAGTTTTTTGCTCATTTCAGTGCGGCTATTGGTGGGCGAGAGAATTTCAAATACAACTTGGGGAGCAATATTGTCCTCTTCCCATTGTTTGTAAGAGCCTCTATCTTTTTTAGGACGACCCATCGCCACCATCACATCAGGTGCAGTGACGATTTTAGGCTGCCCTTCAACAGGATACCAAAACAGATCGCCAGCCACAAAGACTTGAGGATCGTTGATGAAAAGCAGGTCTAAACCTTTTTTGATTTCCACAATTAATTCAAACTGCTTGGTATTATCTGCC
The DNA here is from genome assembly GCA_043743655.1 of Cyanobacteriota bacterium. GTDB lineage: Bacteria > Cyanobacteriota > Cyanobacteriia > Pseudanabaenales > Pseudanabaenaceae > Pseudanabaena. The sequence goes on from JAYTWB010000336.1 coordinate 10,359, forward strand.
ATCGGTTTTCCGTCACTTTCAGGATAAATAACATTGGGTTTGGTTAGTTGTTTTTGGCTCAGTTGGCTGACCATTGGCTTTGGCTCCTGAACTTATTAGTTGTTTTTATTGTATAGCCCAAACCAAAGAAAGTGTGAGGCTCACAGTTTCTTTGGTTTATGTCCTAACCAGAATGGCGATTGCTATACTATATAAGTCTTAAAAGGCTGATCAAAGCATGGATAATATATGGGAATGCACCTTTGCCTCGAATTGATTGAAACTTCGATTCAGCAACTGCAAAAGCTCAAAGAAGTTGCAGCATTGCCTGCATCTTCTTCTATCGAAATTGAGACAAAAAACCTTTCTTTAGAGAGTTCTCTAAATATTCTGGAATCTAGCTTAACAGAACTAGAAATTGGTCAGCGATCGCTTGGTGGAGAGTTAGATCGATATCGAGAGCTTTTTGATTTCGCACCCGATGGCTACTTTGTCACCGATGCTAATGGTGATATTGCAAATGCTAACCGCGCGGCAACACTGATGTTTGGCTCACAGCCAATTAGTCAAAACTTAGAAGAATTTGTTTATCCTTCTTATCGAGAGCAGTTTCAGCGACTGCTAGGACAGTTGCAAAGAGGACAAAATATTAAAAGTTTGGACTTTCGGATGCAGTTTCCGACAGGGCAGCCTTTTGATGCTAGCTTCACAATTATTAGTATTCGCGCTCCACTTGATGGACGAGTGATTGGGATGCGTTGGTGGATTCAAGACATTACTCAACGTAAGCAAGAAGTTGAGAAGTTACAGCAATCACATCAGCGTTTGGAGATTCGAGTTGCAGAAATGAATGCCAAACTCAACCTCATGGATCGACAAATTAGAGTAGAGAGAGAAGAGCAACGCCGTATTTCGCGTAATCTTACGCGTAACGAAGCAAAGCTGCGAGCCATGATGCAACATTCTTCAGATGTTGTAAATATTCTCGATATTGACACGACTATCAATTACTGTAGTCCCGCACTCTTTAAAACTTTAGGCTACATGCCCGATGATGTGATCGGCAAAAAATTTGTTAGGTTTATCCATTCTGAAGACTTACCAATCTTCCAAGATTTTCTTGCTCAATCTGTTGATACTCTGTCAGCATCACCACCGATTGTAATGCGTCACAAACATATCAATGGCGACTGGATTTATTTGGAGTCAGTTTGCTGCAATCTTTTGCAAGATTCTAATGTGCAGGGGTTGGTGATCAACTCGCGTGATATTACAGAACGTAAGCGAACTGAAGCGGCATTGCAAGAGAGTGAACTTCGATTAGCCGCCATCGCTTCAAGTATGCCCGCGACTCTCTATCGTTTAGAAATGACACCTGAAGGAAGAGTTTCTATTCCATTTATTAGTGATGGTTTAATTGATTTAGTGGGTATCTCTCCTAGACAGATCGCCTCTAATCCTTACCAGTTATTAGACCTGATTCATCCTGAAGACCTCGATCAATTTAGAGCTTTGATCAAAGCAGGATTTGATAAACTTGCTACTTTCCGTCATGAATTTCGGATTATTTCTATTTCGGGTGAAGTAAAGTGGGCGCAAAATATTGCTCGTTATTATCAAACTGATGCGGGAATAGTCCTTGCTGATGGAGTATGTATTGACATTAGTGAGAGAGGTGAGGCAGAGTCAAATCTGCAACGCACTAATGAGCTATTGCGAGAGGTAATCAAGGCTGTACCTGTAGCAATCGATATCATTAGCCCTGATGGAAAAGTACTGTTATGGAACAAAGCTGCAGAGCGACTTTTTGCATGGAATAATTCGCCAATGGTCGGTTATCCTATACCCAGTATTTCTGAATCTCAATCTATTAAATTACAAACTGTGATTCTTGATACTCTATCTGGTAAGCCTCTTGACAGTTTCCGAACCGCTTTTCAAATTCGTGATGGCAGTTGGATTAATATTAGCATGTCTACTGTTCTGGTTCATGATCCTCATGGCAAGATAATTGGCGTATTAAGGATTATTGAAGAGTTGAGCGATCGCACCTCTGTCAATGCAGGTTACGATCATGCTCTGCATCTCGCTGACCCTGAAGCGATCGCTAGTTTTATATCCGTCAAAGCAAGTACATTGCTCGATCAATACAAAATTGGACAACGTAATTTTGCGGGCTTAAACCTGCGCGGTGCTTATTTTGCTGAAGCAGATTTGCAGGAAGTCGATTTTAGTGGTGTTGCTCTCAATGGCAGTAATTGCAGCCATGTCAATTTCCAACACGCAGATCTGCGTGGTGCAGATTTACGCGGTGCAAATTTCCAATATGCTAATTTAAAATGGGCAGACTTACGCGGTGCAGATACGCGTGGAACTGACCTAGAAAATGCCAACATGACAGGCATAACTGTTGATGATAGCGATGATCCTAAAGGAACGATCGCTTAGTCACTTTGGCAGGAAATTCTTTATCACGAATTTGGACTTGAACCACTTGTCCATTTTTTGCGAGGTGAGATGGCACATAGCCAAAGGCGATCGCTTTACCCAGAGTTGGTGACATCGTGCCACTGGTGACAATACCAATGGTCTCTCCTTCGTGGCGGATTGGATAATCATGACGGGCGATATTGCGACCTTCCAATTCGAGACCGACTAATTTGCGCGTCAGTCCATTTGCTCTCTGCTCTTCTAAAACTGAACGTCCTATAAAATCTCCCTTCTCTTTGAGGTGGACGATCCAATTGAGATCAGTTTCTAGGGGAGTGGTGGTGTCATTCATATCCTGTCCATAGAGGTGCATCCCCGCCTCGAGTCGCAACGTGTCACGACAACCCAAACCACAAGGTACTACACCAAGATCGAGCAGTTTTTGCCAGAGAGCTTTACCTGTTTCGATGTCAGTCATGATTTCGCAGCCATCTTCACCTGTGTAGCCTGTCCGCGCAATAAAGCTCGATCTTCCTAATAGTTCAGTGCGCGTATGTCCAAATCGCAAACGGGGTAGTTTCATTAAATCGGTCGTGACTAACGATTGCAAAGTAGCGATCGCCGTTTTTCCCTGAACTGCAATCAAGATTTGCAAAGCAGAGTTATCGATCAGCCGATCGCCTAAATGCTGTTGTAACCATGCTTTGTCTTTATCGGTGGTTGAGGCATTGACAATTACTGACCAATTTTCGCGATCGCCATCAGGCTCATGACGATAAAAAATCACATCATCAATAATTCCTGCTTGCTCATTCAACAAAACTGTATATAGCGCTTGTCCAACTTTTAATCGCCCTAAATTGGATGGGACAAGTTTGTTCAATGTTTCTAAAACACCAACCCCCGTAATCGCAAATTTACCCATGTGCGACACATCGAACATACCTACCTGCGATCGCACGGCTTTATGTTCAGCGACCAGCCCTGTATACTGCACGGGCATCTCCCAACCGCCAAATTCCACTAACCGCGCACCCGCAGCAACATGAAGATCGTAGAGAGGAGTGCGTTTGAGAGAGTTACTCATGATTATCATTAAAAAATTATTACAACTGTAATATTATGTACTTTTGTATGGCGTAGAAGATAGAAATAGGCGATCGCTATTTTCTGTATATTTTTAGGACTTACGCAAAGGAAAAAATGATGTAAAAAGGAAGAAGGATTTGAGCAAAAGAAATGGCAGGAAAGTTTACCAAGTTAGATTATTGCCAG
>JAYTWB010000337.1:0-5131 GCA_043743655.1 Cyanobacteriota bacterium
TGGAAAATTTCAGCACCTGTGGTGCTGAAATTTTTCATGATTAGCGAAGATTAATAACTGTAGGTTTGTCGCTGGTCAGGTGAATAGTATCCACAAAACGAGCTGTCTTCGATTGGGTTGAAATTACCAATGATTGAGTACGGCAGCCGCCATTAAAGAAGCGGACACCTTCCATCAAAGTACCGGGAGTGATGCCACAACCCGCAAACAAGACATTCTTGCCACAAGCCAATTCGTTAGCGTCATAAATGCGATCGCCATCTTCGATACCCATTTCCTTGAGACGAGCCAAGTTACCTTCACGAGTCCACTTAGCGCTTTCAGGAGTATTAACTTCGGCTGGGTCATAAACTAGACGACCTTGAAAATGTCCACCCAAGCAACGCATCGCTGCTGCCGAGATGACACCTTCAGGTGCAGCACCGATACCCATGAGTGCATGGATGTTTGTACCCGCGAAACCGCAGCAGATTGCAGCCGATACATCACCATCGCTGATTAAGCGTACGCGTGCGCCTGCTGCACGAATTTCGGCGATCAAGCCTTTGTGACGAGGACGATCCATAACGACGACGACCAATTCTTCGATCGCGCGATCAAGACATTTAGAAAGAATTTCTAGATTTTTAGTAGGTGTGTTGCGGATGTCAACATGCCCTTTAGCCGCAGGTGGTGCAGCCAACTTGTCCATATAAAAGTCTGGCGCTTGGAATAACCCACCACGCTCAGAGATGGCAAGAACTGCCATCGAGCCATTTTGACCATAAGCAACGAGGTTTGTGCCTTCGCAAGGGTCAACGGCGATGTCAATTTCTTGTAATTCTTCGATAGTGCAGAACTCAGCCGCATTGGCTTGGGTGCAGATACCAACTTCTTCGCCGATATAGAGCATTGGCGCTTCGTCACGTTCACCTTCACCGATAACGATCCGACCACGCATATGAATTTTGTTCATGCGTTCGCGCATTGCTTCAACGGCGGCTTCATCGGCTTCGTCTTTTTTGCCCAAGCCCATCCACTTAGAAGAGGCGATCGCTGCTTGTTCAACGACTTCTATAATCTCTAAACTGATCGTACTATCCATGCGTAGGAATCCTTATTTATCTAAGTTTTATAACTATTAAGTAACTGTTAATTTTTTGCTAGGTTCTAGAAATCTTCTAAAAGCAGAAAACAAAATTTAAGCTAGGTGTGTCTTACTACACAACCTCGTATCTAAGTTTACAGGTCAGACTGTCAACAAACCTATAAGAAGACTAAATAGGTATCATTAAGTTTTAATAAGTTTTAACGAAATTAAATGGCTCTCAAAGAAATTGTTATATCTTCACTGCTGCATATAATTGTTTGCTGTGATCTAAGAAAGCTCATAGATGGTTATGAACCTACCCCAAAATTTGTGCAATCTCTTCTTTGATTAGTTTCTTGACCATTTGGCTTCCATAACTAGAAAGATGTCCCGAATCCTGATATATCTGTTTACCCTGTACATTCGTGAATCGTATTTCTCCATTTGGCTGTTCAAATAGATTGTTAATATCCAAAACATGAACTCTGTCATTGCGATGAGAAAGCAAGAAGGTGTTTGTGGTTTTACGAAGATTTGTAAATTCAATATCTTCAAATATTGGACGCTGTCCAAAATCGCGAATCCCCTGTCGTGAAGAATATATATTATTTGGTAGGTTTGGTGGCTGTGCTATCAGAATAACGTGCTTTGATTTTTGGAGAATATTCTTTAGGGCTGTCTCAAAACGCTCTTTGTCATTTCCTATTTTTTGCGCCCAAGCGGCAACAAAGATGGTAATTTCAGGATTTTCACGACCAAGAAATAACAAGGAGTTCTTATATAGCGGCGCATCAGGAAATGGATCGCCTGCTGCAATACTTATTACATTGGTTCTAACTGACATTTCTTCAGCAATTTCTTTCATAGTGCGACCATACATCGCTCCATTACTATCACCCATCAAAACAACCACTGGTTTAGATATATTCGAGTTGAAAGCAACACCGCCATCCTTAATAGAATTAGCATTGGGGTTGATATAGTTATTAGTGCTGATAAATAATCCAACCGCAACTAAAGTAATCACTCCAGAGGCAAAAATAGCAAAGTTAATGAGAGCTTTTTTCGGCTTGTTTAGGTATGAGCGTGTGGGCTTCTCTAGCCAAAAATATGATAGGGTCGAGAGAAAGATTGTAAGAAAAACTTTTAAAATTGCCCTTGTGGAAAATGACTGTAAATACAGAGAATAATCGACAAATGAATAAATCGACCAGTGCCATAGATATAGAGAATATGACATCTTGCCTACAAGAAGTAGAAAAGGATGTGATAAAACTTTTTTTGGTAGGCTCTCTTCCCATTGACATGCGCCTATAAGTAAAACTGTCCCCAATACTGGTAATGCAGCCATAAATCCAGGGAATGGTGTTGCTTCATTAATTACAACAAAAGATACAATGATTAATATCAGTCCTACATTTGAGAGAATTTCTTGAGATTGTTGATTATTGGTTGTTGATTGTATTGATCCACAATCAGTACCTTGATAGATTGCAAGTAGGCATCCAGCTAGAAGTTCCCAAGCCCTTGTTGGCAACAAATAGAATGCCCATGTTGGATTTTTTGCTGTTAAGACAGCGCACATTGAGAAACTAAGTAATGTCATTAAGAATAAAGCGATTAGAAGCTTTTGTCTTGTTATTTTCATCTGAAATGCGAGATAAATAACAAGTGGGAACACAAGATAAAACTGTTCCTCAATAGATAACGACCAAAAATGGAGGAGTGGCTGTGCATCAGGTGATAACTGGAAGTAATTGCCCTGAAACATAAGCTTAAGATTAGCTATAGAAAGAGATGCTGCGATCGCTACAGCACCAGCAGAAGCAAAATCCTGTGCAGAGTATAAAATCGATGCTGTAATTAATGTGGTAATTGATACAAGGAAAAAAACGGGAAATATTCTTGAAATACGACGTTGATAAAAACGCAAAAAACTGAATTGACCATTTTCACATTCGCTAACAATTATTGAGGTAATCAAGTAACCTGAAATAACAAAAAACACATCAACACCTACAAATCCCCCTTGTAGTAGACTCTTGTGGAAATGAAATAAAAGAACTGATATAACTGCGATTGCCCGCAATCCATCAATATAAGGACGATAAGGTACTATGGACATTGAAATTGCGTTACTCCTGATCACCTAAAAATACACATACTAAAACTTTAAGGTGATTTAACACTGTTCAAATAGTTCGATGATTTTGGTTAAGAAATGCTTAACACTGTTACGATCTGATCAGGGGCTTTTGTGTTTCACTCAATTTTAAAGTACTGCGTATAACTGCTATGCTGCCAGACCATTCTGTCTTTGCTGATGAGATGCCTAACAAATTTTTGAATCAAGATGATCTTACTGAGCTAGATATTGATGATGACAAACCACAAGAAGCTTGTGGTGTTTTCGGGGTATTGGCCGCAGAGGGAGACGTTGCTAAACTGGTATACTTTGGGCTGTTTGCATTGCAACATCGTGGTCAAGAGTCAGCAGGAATCACGGTCTATGACGATCTCGGAACCACGCATACTTACAAGGCGATGGGCTTAGTTGCTCAAGTTTTTACAGAGACAATTTTGGCAGAACTCAAGGGTGCTTTGGCGATCGGGCATAATCGCTATTCGACTACAGGCTCAAGCAAGGTTTGCAATGCTCAACCAATTGTGGTGAATACAAGATTGGGGGATTTTTCGCTAGCGCACAATGGCAACTTGGTAAATGCGACTGAGTTGCGCGGCGAGATATCAGCACAAGGGCATCAACTCGAGTCAACTACTGACTCAGAAGGAATTGCCTTTGCGGTTGCCGAAGCCGTCGAGGAGGGCAAAGATTGGCAAGCGGCGATCGTCAAAGCTTTACATCGCTGTCAGGGTGCTTTCAGTTTAGTTATGGCGATGCCTGATGCGATCGTAGGCGCGCGCGATGCTCACGGTGTGCGTCCTTTGGTGATTGGTAAGACTCAAGAAGGCGCTTATGTATTGTCATCAGAAACCTGTGGCTTAGATATCATTGGCGCAGAATATGTGCGTGATGTTCAACCAGGCGAACTGGTCATTATCACGATCGCAGATGGGATTCAATCTTTGCAGTGGAAGGAGTCTACGCCGAAGCTTTGTGTGTTTGAGATGATCTATTTTGCCCGTCCTGACAGCGTTGTGCATGATGAAAGTCTCTACACCTATAGAATCAGAATTGGACGGGAGCTGGCTAAAGAAAGTTTGGTTGAAGCAGATATCGTGATTGGTGTTCCTGATTCAGGAATTCCTGCGGCGATCGGGTTTTCGCGCGAGTCGGGGATTCCTTATGCTGAGGGTTTGATTAAAAATCGTTATGTGGGGCGGACTTTTATTCAGCCAACTCAAGCCATGCGTGAGGCAGGTATCAGGATGAAGCTAAATACGCTCAAAGACGTTTTGCGCGGTAAACGTGTCATCGTGATTGATGATTCGATCGTTAGGGGAACGACAAGTCGTAAAATAGTGAGAGCTTTGCGTGAGGCGGGTGCGACTGAAGTCCATATGCGTATTTCTTCACCGCCTGTCACTCATCCTTGTTTTTATGGTATCGATACGGACTCGCAAGATCATTTGATCGCTTCGCACAAGTCGGTCGAGGCGATCGCTCAACAAATTGAGGTTGATACGCTTGCCTATCTCAGCCACGATGCTATGTTAAGAGCAACTCTGATTGACACCACTCATTTTTGTACCGCTTGCTTTACAGGGAAATATCCGATTGAAGTCCCTGACAAGCTCAAGCGCACCAAACTTATGCTAGAAAGTGCTGCCCTATGACCAAGATACTCTTTCATCTCGCATTTCCAGTCAATGATATTCCTAGTACTAAAGCTTTTTACATTGATGGATTGGGTTGCCTCGCAGGGCGTGAGTCAAAAGACTCGATGATCATGAGTTTATATGGTCATCAGTTGGTCGCCCATGTTGTCCATGATTCGCTGGACTCACAACGTGGTATTTACCCGCGCCATTTTGGATTGGTTTTCTATTCTGAAAGTAATTGGATGGCTTTACTGGAAAAAGTCCATGATAAGCAGCTCA
>JAYTWB010000338.1:0-8889 GCA_043743655.1 Cyanobacteriota bacterium
CATAGTCGCCGCGCAAGATTCCCTTCGCAATTTGGGTTTCGAGCTGACGTTGAATAATCCGCTTGAGTGGACGCGCTCCGTATACAGGGTCATATCCAACTTCAGCGATGAAGTCGAGAGCCGCGTCCGCAAGTTTTAGAGTTATACGGCGATCGCTGAGGCGTTTTTCTAATCGTTTAATTTGTAACTTGACGATGCGGCGTAACTCATCACGGCGCAGAGCATGGAAGATCACGATTTCGTCAATGCGATTCAGGAACTCTGGACGGAAACTTGACCGCATGGCTTCCATTACCCGATCGCGCATTTCTTCATATTTGGAGTCATCTCCTGCAATATCGAGAATATATTGCGAACCCACGTTGCTAGTCATAATGATGATTGAATTTTTAAAGTCAACCGTGCGACCTTGAGATTCAGTCACGCGACCATCATCAAGGATTTGCAGCATGATGTTGAATACATCAGGATGAGCTTTTTCGATCTCATCAAATAAAATCACAGCGTAGGGACGGCGGCGAACTGCTTCGGTAAGCTGACCGCCTTCTTCATAGCCAACGTATCCGGGGGGCGCACCCACTAACCGCGATACGCTATGCTTCTCCATATATTCCGACATATCGATCCGCACCATTGATTCTTCGGTGTCAAAGAGATAGGCGGCAAGAGCCTTAGCAAGTTCTGTTTTGCCAACACCTGTTGGACCTAAAAAGATAAAGCTAGCGATCGGGCGATTAGGATCAGCAAGCCCTGCTCTGGATCGCTGAATGGCATCGGCGATCGCTGTGACGGCTTCTTCTTGTCCAACTACGCGATCGTGCAGGACATCTTCGAGTTGTAAGAGCTTTTCTTTTTCAGATTCAACCAGCTTGCTGACTGGGATACCTGACCATTTAGAGATGATCTCGGCGATATCTTCTTCAGTTACTTCTTGACGCAATAGCGATCGCCCTGAAGTTTGCGCTTCTTTGAGGTTTGCTTCAGCAAGTTCTAGTTGATGTTGTAAATCAGTAAGTTTGCCATACTTGAGTTCGGCGGCTTTACTGAGATCATAATCACGCTCAGCTTGCTGGATTTCCACATTCACATGATCGATACTTCCCTTTAGCTTACGAATATTATCAATCACGCCTTTTTCTGCTTCCCATTGAGCTTTGAGCGTGGTTTGCTCTTCTTTCAAGTCACCGAGTTCTTTATGTAACTTTTCGAGGCGCTCTAGAGATTCGCGATCAGTTTCTTTTTTTAACGATAGACATTCCATTTCTAGCTGAATCACTTTACGATTGATCTCATCGAGGGCTTCAGGTTGCGAAGTGATTTCCATTTTTAGCTTCGCGGCAGATTCATCAACAAGATCGATCGCTTTATCAGGCAAAAAGCGATCGCTAATATAGCGATTAGAGAGAGTCGCCGCCGCAACTAAGGCAGTGTCGGAAATTTTGACACCATGATGCAACTCATAGCGATCGCGAAGCCCGCGCAAAATTGAGATCGTATCTTCGACATTCGGTTGATCGATATAAACTTGCTGGAAGCGGCGTTCCAGCGCTGCATCTTTCTCAATATACTTACGATATTCGTCCAGCGTAGTCGCCCCGATACAACGCAATTCACCACGAGCGAGCATCGGTTTGAGCAAATTGCTGGCATCCATCGAGCCTTGAGTCGCACCTGCACCAACAACCGTATGTATTTCATCGATAAACAGAATAAACTTGCCATTTGACTCGGTAACTTCTTTGAGAACTGCCTTGAGCCGCTCTTCAAACTCACCACGATATTTTGCCCCAGCGATCAATGCACCCATATCGAGAGCAATCAACTTGCGATCTTGCAGCGATTCGGGTACATCACCGCTGAGAATGCGTTGCGCCAAACCCTCAGCGATCGCCGTTTTACCAACCCCTGGCTCACCGATCAACACAGGATTATTTTTAGTGCGGCGTGACAAAATCTGAATCGTACGGCGAATTTCATCATCGCGTCCAATGACAGGATCAAGTTTGCCTTCGCGCGCTAACTCAGTCAGATCGCGCCCATATTTAGTCAGCGCTTCATATCTATTTTCAGGAGATTGATCGGTCACTTTTTGCTTGCCTCGGACTTCCTGAATAATATTACGCAGTTTTGCTTCATCAAGCCCCATTTCTTGGTACAGCAGCTTGCCGAAGCGATCATCTTTGCAATAAGGTAACAGAATATGTTCGATCGAAATAAAATCATCGCCGAAGCTTTTTCGTTCTTTTTCAGCGCGATCGAGCAATGTATCTAGATTTTTGCTTAAGTACACAGCACTATCTGAGCTTGATACTTTGGGCTGGCGATTGATAAACTCATCAATGCGATCGCGCAAACGCTGAACACTGATACCCGCCTTACTAAAAATGCTTGCCGCTAGTCCTTCTTCTTCTAGCAGAGCTTTGAGTAAATGTTCGGGTTCGATTTGTTGTTGCTGGGCTGCCTTGACCACATCAGGTGTTCTAGCGATCGCCGCGAATGCTTTTTCAGTAAATTGATTAGGATTAGTTGGTTGCATCGCTAGTTAGCTCCTGATATTTAAATGAATATCTATATAGACTCTATAAAAAAGATATCTATGTAATAAACATCTTAGAGTGTCTAGCTTTTTAGACGGATCGGTTCTACGTTACAAATCAGTGCGTGTTTCCGTACTCAGCACCTGAGCGCCTCCTATACTTTTTTGGTATAACTAATTGCCAGTTAAATATCTATTCGTGGAAAGCCTATTCGTGGAAAAGTTTAATATCCGCAGTGTGATCGAAGGCTACACGCAAGGCTATTTTTTGATGTCAGAAGGTGATGGGCAACCGATCGAGTGGTACTACACCAGCAAGCGCACACTGATCCCCCTTGACGATCGCTTTCGCTATCCTAAATCTTTGCAACGTGTGATTAATCAAAATCGCTTTGAAGTCAGGATCGATACCGCATTTGACGAAGTAGTTACAGGTTGCGCCGATCGCGAAACCACATGGATATCCAAAGAACTGCGATCGCTCTATACCAATCTCCACGCTGCTGGTTGGGCGCATAGCTTTGAGACATGGCAGGGTGATCGCTTAGCAGGCGGAATTCTGGGGATCGCCGTTAAGGGAATATTTATTGGTGAATCGATGTTCTTTAATATCCCTGAAGGATCAAAAGTGGCGATGGTGAAATTAGTCGAGCATTTGCGATCGCATGGCTATGGCTTATTTGACGCTCAGTTAATGAATCCTCACCTAGCCAGATTTGGAGCCTATGAAATTGCCGATCAAGGTTATCAAGAGCTTTTGCAAAAAGCATTAGCAAAAGCTTGCAGTTTCACTTTTTGATACTAAACCCAAAGAGAGATTCTGAACTGGCATAGCCAGATACTAGACGGCTTGCGTTAAGATTAGTCAATTAAATCATTCGTTCTTGGCAAAATCATCTAAGAACATTTTTATAGACGGAGCGTATTAGTGAAAAGCAGCAATAAAAACGACAATAACAATAAAAAGTGGAAAAATTTTGGTTTATACGCACTACTTGGCATTGTCGTCATCACCTTAGGAACAACTCTGCTTGATAGTCAGCCAGCCCCTCAAGGAGAATGGCGTTACAGTAAGCTGCTTGAAGAAGTTAGGAAAAAACCAACAGGTGTTTCCCGAATCACACTCAGTCCCGATCGCACCTTTGCTGAAGCAACTGTACCTGGTGGTCCCGAAGGCAAGAAAAAAGTCCGTGTCAACTTGCCTAACGATCCTGAGTTTATCAAAACCCTCAGAGATAACAATGTTGAGCTAGATGTCGCCCCTCGCCGCACTGATGGCGCATTAATCCAAACTTTGAGTAGCTTAATTTTACCAATTCTGCTCTTGGTCGGTCTGTTTTTCCTATTACGCCGCGCTCAATCGGGACCAGGCAACCAAGCCATGAACTTTGGTAAGTCGCGCGCGCGCGTGCAGATGGAGCCTCAGACACAGGTGACATTTGCTGATGTCGCAGGTATTGAGCAAGCCAAATTTGAACTCACTGAAGTTGTAGACTTCCTCAAAAATCCTGATCGCTTCACAGCAGTTGGCGCAAAGATTCCTAAAGGCGTATTGCTAGTTGGCCCTCCTGGTACTGGCAAAACCCTCTTAGCTCGCGCTGTTGCAGGTGAAGCAGGCGTTCCATTTTTCAGTATCTCTGGTTCAGAGTTTGTGGAAATGTTTGTCGGTGTGGGCGCATCGCGTGTGCGTGACCTATTCGAGCAAGCTAAGGCTAACGCTCCTTGTATCGTATTTATCGATGAAATCGATGCAGTCGGTCGTCAACGTGGCGCTGGACTGGGCGGTGGTAATGATGAGCGCGAGCAAACTCTCAATCAATTGCTAACCGAAATGGATGGCTTTGAAGGGAATACAGGCATTATTATTGTCGCAGCAACTAACCGTCCCGATGTTCTGGATGCAGCTCTTCTACGTCCAGGTCGTTTCGATCGCCAAGTTGTCGTTGATCGTCCCGATTTCTCAGGTCGTCTCGAAATTCTTGGCGTTCATGCACGCGGTAAGACATTATCTAAGGATGTTGATCTTGAGAAAATTGCTCGCCGTACCCCTGGATTTACAGGTGCTGATCTTTCCAACTTGCTAAACGAAGCCGCAATCTTAGCAGCGCGCCGTAACTTGACCGAGATATCAATGGATGAAATTAATGATGCTGTTGATCGCGTCTTGGTTGGTCCAGAGAAGAAAGATCGCGTCATGAGCGAAAAGCGCAAAGAATTAGTTGCCTATCATGAAGCGGGTCACGCTTTGGTTGGAGCATTGATGCCTGACTATGATGCCATCCAAAAAGTGACAATCATTCCTCGTGGTCGCGCAGGTGGTTTGACATGGTTTTTACCAACTGAAGAGCGGATGCAAAGCCGAGCCTATTTGCAAAATCAAATGGCAGTTGCTCTCGGTGGACGCATCGCTGAAGAGATTGTCTTTGGTGCCGAGGAAGTAACCACAGGTGCATCGAGTGACCTCCAACAAGTTGCCGCGATCGCTCGGCAAATGGTCATGCGTTTTGGGATGAGTGATAAGCTCGGACCAGTTGCGCTTGGTCGCTCTAGTGGCAATATGTTTCTTGGTCGTGACATCGCTGCTGAGCGCGATTTCTCTGAAGAAACCGCAGCGACTATTGATGATGAAGTTGGCATTTTGGTAGCTGACGCTTACCGTCGCGCCAAGCAACTTCTCATTGATAACCGCCATATTCTTGACAAGATTGCTCATGATCTTGTTGAGCGCGAGACTGTTGACGCTGAAGAGTTACAACAGATTTTAGAGACTAATGAGTTGAACTTAGCTGCTGCTTTGTAAATCAAAAACAAAAAAAGAAAGGGGGGCGCGAAGCGCCCCCCTTTCTTTTGGCAAATATATTATGCAAAGCAAACAAGAATCTAAAAAGCAACTTAGACAAACATTATTAGCTCATCGCCTTGATATCTCGCCTGAGAGTTGGCAACAAAAAAGTCAAACGATCTGCGATCACCTCTCAAATTGGCAAGTTTTCCAAGAAGCGCAAACTATTTTAGCTTTCACCAGTTTTCGCCAAGAACCAGATTTGAGTACACTCTGGCAAAGATTTCCTGACAAAAACTGGGGCTTTTCGCGCTGCGTTAAAAAAAATTTGATTTGGCATCAAGTAGCGATCGCAGATTTTGCAAGCAATATGAGATCGGGAGCTTTTGACATTCTTGAACCACGAGATGATTTATCGCTCATAGATTTAGAGAACATCGATCTAATTTTGCTTCCTGCGGTAGCTTGCGATCGCCGAGGTTATCGACTTGGTTATGGCGGCGGCTTTTACGATCGTTGGTTGCCTAACTCCACAGGAATTAAAGCAGGAATTATTTTCGATGAATTTTATTTAGACAAAATTCCCAACGATATCTGGGATGTGCCACTAGATGAGATCGTTACGAGTCGTGAAGCGTAAAGCCCCCGTCTTTCAAGCGGGGGATATAAGCGAAAGAAGCTCAATTTATCTAGCCAGAAGAGTTCTTATGTCATCATGTAAACTATGAAAACGTACAGATTTAAGTTTTATCAACATAGACGGAATAGATACTTAAAGCGCACCATCAATGCGTCTGCAAGTATCTATAACCACTGTATTGCGTTGCATAAGCGCTACTACAGAATGTTTGGTAAAACTTTAAACTGTGCGAAGCTTCAGAAGCACATAGCGAAGTTGCGTAATCGCAATCCATATTGGCAACTTGTCGGTTCTCAAGCTGTGCAAGATATTTGCCAAAGGATTGAGAAAGCGTACAAGCTATTTTTTGACCATCACAAAAAAGGTGTTAGACCGCCAAGCTTCAAAAAAAGTAAGAAATATAAATCCTTCACCTTGAAGCAAGCAGGGCATAAGTTTTTGGTCGGTAATCGTGTCAAGATTGGCTCTAAAGTTTACCAATTCTGGAACTCGCAACCAATCGAAGGCAAGATTAAAACTGTCACGGTTAAGCGGGTTCCTACAGGTGATCTCTATCTAATTGTTGTGACTGATGCGTTAGAACAATCTGACAACAAATTCCAGACTGGTAAAATAGCAGGATTTGATTTTGGATTAAAAACATTCCTAACTACATCGGACAATGAGCAGATTGAGTCCCCATTATTTCTAAAAGCAAATCTAAAGCAACTTAAAAAACTAAGCAAGGCTCTATCCAGTAAGCGCAAAGGTTCTAATAACTGGAATAAAGCTAGACTTAATCTGGCTAGGCTGTATGAGGATGTCAGCAACCAACGCAAAGATTTTTTCTGGAAACTTGCTCATAGGCTAACCGATAAGTATGACTATCTGTTCTTTGAAGATTTAAACCTCAAGGGCATGGTTAAGTTGTGGGGTCGCAAGGTCTCAGACTTAGCCCTTGCCGAATTTCTAGATGTCTTGAGGTGGGTTGCCATCAAAAAACATAAAGTAGTCCACTTTATTAGTCGATGGTATCCAAGCTCCAAAACTTGCAGTAATTGTGGTCATGTTTTAGAAAAGTTGGGTCTAGAGACTAGAATGTGGCGCTGTCCTTCCTGTCAGCAAGTTAACGATAGGGATGAGAACGCGGCTATAAATATTAAAAATGTTGGGGCATCAACATTTAGTCTAGGCGATGTAAGTCGATCCTCACAGATCGCTATTGCTGTTTGAAACTAGAATCCCCCGTTTTCTAAACGGGGGAGTATGTCAACAATTAATCAATGTACGGTAAGCCGATCTAGTCCCCTACTCATTTCGCAGTATATTAGCACTCAGTGAGACAGAGTGCTAAAGCACGCATTTTGTGACCAAGTGTTAACAAACTTAAATCTTGAGTCATCATCTGCAAAGTCCACTCTGATTAGATTTTAAGGAGGTTTCGCATAGTGGCATCGTTAACCCTAAATACTGGTACTTTGCAACCCCTAGGCGATCGCCTATTGGTCAAAGTAGCAACCAAAGAAGAAAAAACACTTGGTGGCATCTTCTTGCCCGATACAGCGCAAGAAAAGCCTCAAGTGGGTGAAGTAACAGCCGTAGGACCTGGTTCACGCAATGACAAAGGCGCTCGCGTAGCCCTAGAAGTCAAAGCAGGCGACAAAGTTTTGTATTCCAAGTACGCAGGTACTGAAATCAAAATCGAAAGTGTTGAGTATCTGCTACTCGCAGAAAGAGATATTCTCGCGATCGTTGAATAATTAACTCAACTTGGATGGCACTTCGCGCCACACAAGTTGAAATCATCCAAACCAATTACCAAATTAAAAAAAATGGCAAAAATCGTAGTATTTGATGAAGAATCTCGCCGCGCTCTTGAACGTGGTGTAAATGCATTAGCTGATGCTGTGCGTGTAACTCTCGGACCAAAAGGTCGTAACGTAGTTCTCGAAAAGAAATATGGCGCTCCTCAAATCATCAATGACGGGGTGAGCATCGCCAAAGAAATTGAATTAGAAGACCCACTCGAAAATGCAGGCGCTCAACTAATTCGTGAAGTTGCTTCCAAAACCAATGATGTAGCGGGCGATGGAACCACCAGCGCTACGGTCTTGGCTCAAGAAATGATTCGCGAAGGGCTAAAGAACGTTGCGGCTGGAGCGAATCCAGTCGGCGTTCGCCGTGGGATCGAGAAAGCAGTTGCTCACTTAGTTGATGTCATAGCTAAGAAAGCTAAGGCAGTTGACTCCAATTCTGAAATTGCTCAAATCGCCACAATTTCATCAGGTAATGACGCTGAAATCGGTCAAATGATTGCCCATGCAATGGATAAAGTTGGCAAAGACGGCGTAATCACCGTTGAAGAGTCGAAGTCTCTCACAACTGAATTGGAAGTTGTCGAAGGAATGCAACTTGATCGCGGTTATCTCTCTCCTTACTTCGTCACTGACAGCGAACGTCAGTTGGTCGAGTTTGAGAACGCGAAAATCTTGATCACTGATCGCAAGATTAATGTCATTCAAGACCTCGTTCCAATTTTGGAAAAAGCGGCTCGCTCAGGTTCGCCATTAGTCATTATTGCTGAAGATGTTGAAGGCGAAGCTCTTGCCACTCTAGTTGTAAATAAGCTCAGAGGATCACTGAATATCGCTGCTATCAAGGCTCCTGGCTTTGGCGATCGCCGTAAAGCGATGTTACAAGATATTGCCGTTCTTACTGATGGTCAAGTTATCTCAGAAGACACTGGCTTAGAACTCAGCGCTGCAACTCTAGAAATGTTGGGTACTGTCCGCAAGATCACGATCTCGAAAGACAAAACCACCATCGTTTCGGAAGTTACTAACAAAGCAAATATCGACAAGCGGGTTGGTCAAATCCGTAAGGAACTTGATCTCAGCGACTCCGACTACGACAAAGAAAAACTGCAAGAGCGGATCGCAAAGCTTTCTGGTG
>JAYTWB010000339.1:0-1694 GCA_043743655.1 Cyanobacteriota bacterium
GTAAGAAGTAAGATTAGAAGTTTTCTGGCTTCCTTTCTTTCTGGCTTCTTTATTTAATCTTCATTTTATATAGAATCGATAGGTTACGAACAATATGAATGTCAGTCGTAGACAAGCAACCATAAGCCGCCATAAGCGAGTTCGCAAAGGGATTACAGGTACACCCGAACGTCCTCGTTTGTCTATTTATCGCTCTAATAATCACATTGTGGCGCAAGTGATTGATGATGTGGCACAACATACTCTAGTTGCTGCATCTACCCTTGAATCGGATGTTAATCAGAACTTAAGTTCTACTGCTAACTCCGAAGCTTCGGCTAAAGTTGGTGCTTTGATTGCTCAAAGGGCGATCGCACAAGGAATCACCAAAGTCGTATTTGATCGCGGTGGCAACCTCTATCATGGAAGAGTCCAAGCTCTTGCTGAAGCTGCTCGCGAAGCAGGTCTCGATTTTTAATGTGTCCATCAGTGAATCAATAGATAGAAACAAATATGGCTAAGAATAGAGAATCAAGACCAGGTGGTGGTCGCGACAGTGGCAGTGGCGACAGTGGCGATAACAACCGCGATGAAAAACGCAAAGGTAAGCGTGATGGTAAGAAAAACGATCGCGCTCGCGTTGAGAAAGAATCAGAATGGCAAGAACGAGTTGTCCAAATCCGCCGTGTAACCAAGGTTGTCAAGGGTGGTAAAAAACTCAGCTTCCGCGCGATCGTGGTAGTTGGCAATGAAAAAGGACAAGTCGGGGTTGGCGTTGGCAAAGCTGCTGACGTAATTAATGCCGTCAAAAAAGGTGTTGCCGACGCGAGAAAGCACGCGATCGATGTGCCTTTGACCAAAAGTAACTCCATTCCGCATCCGACCAACGGTATCGGTGGCGGTGCTAAAGTTATGATCCGTCCCGCATCTCCAGGTACTGGCGTAATTGCTGGTGGAGCCGTCAGAACTGTGCTTGAACTGGCTGGAGTCAAAAATATTTTGGCAAAGCAGCTTGGTTCGAGTAGCCCTCTTAACAATGCTCGTGCTGCGATCAATGCGCTTTCTACATTGCGTACTTTTGGTGAAGTTGCCAGATCTCGTGGCATCACCCTTGAACAGTTATTTAATTAACTAGGAAAAACTATGAGAATCGACGATCTTCAGCCTCAAGAAGGCTCTCAGCATCGCAGACGACGTTTAGGTCGTGGTATTGCCGCAGGGCAAGGTGCTAGCGGTGGGTTTGGTATGCGTGGTCAAAAATCTCGTTCAGGTCGCCCCACCAGACCTGGTTTTGAAGGTGGTCAAATCCCCCTTTACAGACGAGTACCAAAACTTAAGCACTTCACGATTGTCAATCCTAAGCATTTCACAATTGTTAATCTTGATCAACTAAGTGATTTACCTAGCGGTACAGTGGTCACTCTTGAGTCTTTGATGGACGCAGGAATTATTACTCAAAATGACGGTGTATTGCGTGTGTTAGGAAGGGGTGATATCAATGTGGCGCTTACTGTGCGCGCTCATTCGAGATGACCACGGACAAGGACACCGCAAGAGGATATAGGGAAGCCTCGATAACGACGATTCCGGCCGTCTGCTTTGCACAACAAAGTACTTGACAGAACCTCCTGTGCCGCCTATATACATAAGTGATGGACGGATGCCGCAACCCGCGAAGCCGCAACTTCCGCCCGCCCTGGCGTGCAAATGCCGCC
>JAYTWB010000340.1:0-4796 GCA_043743655.1 Cyanobacteriota bacterium
TGTTCCGCCCGCGTAGCGGGCGGAACAACCTCTGGTTTTGGGTTTTAATTATGCTTAGCTACTTAGTACTCTCAACCCTCACCCAAAGGGCGAGGGGAACAAAGATCAGGTATGAAACTGAGTTAAAATAGTCGTCTCTAAGTACAGCAATAGTTTCAGAAATAAAAACAAGTTTATGAACGTAAAAGCCGCAGTTGCCTTCGCCGCAGGACAACCACTCAAGATCGAAACCGTACAACTAGCCCCACCTCAAGCAGGTGAAGTCTTAGTTGAGATCAAAGCAACAGGCGTTTGTCATACCGATGCTTTTACGCTTTCAGGTGATGATCCTGAAGGCTTGTTTCCTGCAATCCTCGGACATGAGGGCGCGGGCGTAGTGGTCGAAGTCGGCGCAGGTGTGACCTCTCTAAAGGCAGGCGATCGCGTGATTCCGCTCTACACTCCCGAATGTCGGAACTGCTCCTATTGCCTCAGTGGCAAAACAAATCTTTGTCAAGCAATTCGGATTACACAAGGACAAGGTTTGATGCCTGATGGAACCAGTCGATTTTCGATTAATGGCGAAAAAATCCATCACTATATGGGAACCTCAACATTTGCCAATTATACAGTTGTCCCTGAAATTGCTCTTGCCAAAATTCGTGATGACGCTCCCTTTGAAAAAGTCTGCTATATCGGCTGCGGTGTCACCACAGGTATCGGCGCGGTAATTAATACCGCGAAAGTGGAATATGGCTCAAATGTGGTCGTATTTGGCTTAGGTGGCATTGGTCTAAACGTAATCCAAGGATGTCGCATGGTCGGCGCAAACATGATTATCGGCGTAGATATTAATCCTAAAAAACGCGCCCTCGCCGAAAAAATGGGGATGACGCATTTTGTGAATCCGCTGGAAGTAGAAGGTGATCTCGTTCCCTATCTCGTAGACCTAACCAAAGGTGGCGCTGACTATACTTTTGAATGTATCGGCAGAACTCAAACCATGCGTCAAGCTCTCGAATGCTGTCACAAAGGTTGGGGCGTAAGTGTGATTGTCGGCGTGGCAGGTGCTGGACAAGAAATCAGCACTCGACCATTTCAATTAGTCACAGGTCGAGTCTGGAAAGGAACCGCCTTTGGAGGCGCAAGAGGTCGGACTGATGTTCCGAAAATAGTCGATTGGTATATGGAAGGGAAGATCGATATCGATAGTTTGATTACAAATGTAATGCCAATTGAGCAGATTAATCAAGCCTTTGAGATGCTACACAAAGGCGAGGCAATTCGCACTGTACTTACATTCTAAAGGCTTAAGTTCTAATCAAAGAAGGTAGCGAAATCAGATGGCTGACTAGCGACATCTTTGCTTGGCTGAAAATCTAGTAGAAGTGTTTTGAGAAGCTAAACTGCTTTAATCGAAACTACTTAAACTGTTCTATTAACCATCCTGTAGTCGCAGACTGATTTTCTTGACGGCTGCGCTGAAGAGCTTGCTCCAAAATTTCTAGCTTCATTCCTGCCAATATTAAAGATTCTCTAATCCGCCGAATACTGCCATCAGAGCCATTTGCAAAACCAAAAATCTGCATAGTTTGGACATTTACAATCCAATATTCGGCAATTCCCATATCTTCATATTGCAATCGTTTTGCACCTAAATCATCAGCGATCGAGGTATCTGATATTTCAATCACTAAATCAGGCAATGGATATTGATCAAGATCAATTATTCTCGTTCCCCAAGGAATAGCATCAGCTTTTTCACCAATATAATAAGAGGCATCAGGCTGAAACTCAGTGTATCCTTTTTTGCGATAGGAGCAGCAGTCACGCCCATTGATCGGAATATTTCGCAGACTCGCAAACAGCCCCACACTCATAATGATCGTCATGTGGTCTTTGGAATGGTCGGAGCCTGTGGACATGGGTTCAAACCTCATCTTACCGTTGTAATAATAGCTTTTGAGCTTAGCG
Source organism: Cyanobacteriota bacterium (assembly GCA_043743655.1). Taxonomy (GTDB): domain Bacteria; phylum Cyanobacteriota; class Cyanobacteriia; order Pseudanabaenales; family Pseudanabaenaceae; genus Pseudanabaena. The sequence continues at coordinate 1,954 of JAYTWB010000340.1, forward strand.
GAGTCTGGGGCATCAGCAATCTTGACAAATTCTTGCCACGGCGCGGTCAACCAAGTATCTAATGGAGTTATGATTCTAGTCTGAGTTTTGGTTTCTAAAAGGGGCATGGTATTCACCTAGATTAGCGAATAGGCGATCGCTTATACCCTATTCTACTCAGATATTCAACAAAAAGAAGCATCGCTAAGCGATGCTTCTTTTTGTTGAATATCTAAATAAAGATATTCTTTATGTAAATGTGATTATACAGCCGCGAAGTTAGCGGCAACAAAATCCCAGTTGATTAGTTTTTCGACATAGTTAGCCATGAAGTTAGGACGACTATTTTGGAAGTCGAGATAATAGGCATGTTCCCAAACATCCATCGTCAACAAAGGTACTTGACCTTCATGAACGAGAGGATTTTCAGCATTAGCAGTTTTGGTAATTTTCAACTTGCCGCCTTCGGCAACGAGCCAAGCCCAGCCACTACCAAATTGAGTTGCACCAGCATTTTTAAACTCTGTTTTGAAATTATCAAGGCTACCAAAACTAGCATTAATTGCCTCCAATAGAGCGCCAGTAGGAGTGCCACCGCCAGCAGGCTTGATTCCATTCCAATAGAAGGTGTGGTTCCAAACTTGAGCAGCGTTATTGAAGATTCCCGCTTTGCCTTCTTTATAGCTAATCTTGATGACTTCTTCTAAGGTTTTGTCAGCCAGATCAGTATCTTTAATCAGACCATTGAGGTTGGTTACATAGGCCGCGTGATGCTTACCATAATGAAATGATAAGGTCTCAGCAGACATACCCGAAGCGGCGAGAGCGTCTTGGGCGTAAGGTAGAGATGGTAGTTCAAATGCCATTGTTGTATAACCTTTTAAAGTTTGAAGTGATTACTCAGCTTTAAGTATTGTTACAATTATAAGCTAGATTGCAAGCTGCAATAGCTGTGAAAATCTTATATTTTGGCAATATGTTTTTGTGATCTGTTTTAGCAATCTGTAATTGATAATTTATAGATCGCGATCGCCATCCATAGATTTCACATCCATTGAGCCAGTGAGCTGCGTACATATAGTTAGAGAAGCCCAAAATCAAATAAAAAAGAGGTTAAATACATAGCTGAGGATAGGTGGCGCTTATCTTCAGCTATGAGTACTACTAAATCAAAAAGAGGTTAAATGAAAAAGAGAGATTTGTTAGTCACTGGAGCCGCGATCATCGGCGGCGCTTGGCTGACCCAATATTGGCGATCGCAATCTATTGATTCTGCCACCACAGACTCAGCGATCGCCGTAGACTTAACTAAAGCAACTAGGAAATATAAAATCATGAAAACTGAAGAAGAATGGAAACAAGCCCTGACTCCAGAGCAGTTTAATGTTCTGCGAAAACATGGCACTGAGCGCCCCTCAACCAGTCCTCTAGACAAAGAATATGGTAAGGGTGCTTATAACTGTGCTGGTTGTGATCTGCCACTATTCACAGCTGAGACTAAGTTTAATAGTGGTACAGGCTGGCCTAGTTTTTTTGCCCCGATTGAAGGTGCGATCGCGACAACTACTGACAAATCATTATTTATGACTAGAGTTGAAGTACATTGCAGCCGCTGTGGTGGACATTTGGGTCATGTTTTTAATGATGGACCAAAGCCGACTGGCGAACGTTATTGCATGAATGGAGTTTCTCTCAAGTTTATTCCTACGTAACTAAAATTTAGGGCGGCGCTTTGCGCTGCCCTAAATGCCCTAAATATTATTAGTTACGCTGTTCTATTCCATTTTGAATTGTGGTCACATTAGCAGGCGGGCGTGTCCAGTTAAAGTCGCTAATTCTAATCAAAAATTCGCCGAGTCCTTGATTAGGGTTGTAGCGAATCAATACTGCATAAGTTCGTCTTGCGTATTCTAGAGAATATACAGAGTCAAATAAGTTACCAGTATCCAAACTCCAACTTTGCTGTATCCCAAATCGAATTGGACCATAGATTTGTTGGACGATCCCTGCGGTTAGCGATCGCGTATCGGCAATCCGATCGAATAAGAAAGGCGATCGACCACTAGAAAAGGCTTGGGTATAACTCAGAGTTAAACCTGTATAGTCAAAAAAATCTTTAGCAAAATTACCAAGCTCTCCAGACAAGCCCAACGTTCCAAATATAGCGGCTTGATTTGAGCCATTTGAATACAGAGAATTGACACCTTGCAAACTGACAAAGGCATCTAGCTTCGGTACAATTGGTTTCGGAGAGAAGCGCAAGCCTGTCTCTTTTTCGGCGGGTGCAGGTTCACCGCGAAACAAAGAGAAGGCGCGGCTCAGGGTCGCTGCACCCTGCAACCGTAGTAATGAGCCAACAGTGTTGGATTGGGCATCATCGCGCACGGCTCCAACTAACTGAGCAGCGATTTGATAGTTAAAAGAAATTTGGGAATCCCCGAGAATAAAATTTGGCGAGATTAGCGTACTGCCAATAATATTATTTACGTCTTGGAAACCTAATGAGCCATTAAAGACCCGATCGCGAAAAGCATACTGTGAGAGCAAAGTATAGTTGCCAAGCACAGGCAGCTGATAGCTAGCATTGGCTCGTAAAATAGAATCAAGTTTAGTAAAATCTAATCCAGATAAACTGGCTCTAGCGGATAATCTCTGACCATTGTCGAATGCGCCATTTAAAGTCGCCACCACTCCCAAAAGATCAAAGGATAGTAGTCCCTTTTGACTCGTAAAAGCCCTTTGCAGCAGCAGCTGTGGTGATACCTGAAAGCTCAAATTGGGCTGGGTAATTACATCAAAGCTCTGTTGATAAAAAGCACCATCGCGATCGCGTTGATCAAATCCCACGAGGGCAGGTGCAAACC
>JAYTWB010000341.1:0-2877 GCA_043743655.1 Cyanobacteriota bacterium
CAAACAAATTGGCGATCGCTTGCGTGAACATATCGCTCAAGAGCTAAATGAGGCGGTGGCAAGCAATAAAAATCAAGGCTTAGAATCTGACTATCGCAAGCTCAAAGAAGGTATGGTGAGGCGACTGGATGAGTTGATTGGTTATTTCTCAGTTGCTGATGTTCATCGCCGCGCTCAGGCTAGTCATCGCCGCAATTCGGTTGTACCGATGATGGGGGTGCTAGCGGAAGGTTTTTACTATTTAGCCAATGAGTTAGAGGATGTGCTGGTTGAGAATTCGCAAAGAATTGTCGCTAATTTCTTCCAAGCTTTGATTGAATCAATCAAAAAGGCAGACTATTATCGTGAGCTATATCGCTTGCTAGGCAATGACGGCGGCATTGAGTCAGGTTTAGAAAATCTAAAACAAGCTGCATCCGCTGCTTTGGTGAATGAAGCAAGAACTGAATGCGATCGCTATGTACGAGAACGCCCAGAGTTTTATGCTGAGGAAACAAATTTGATTTACCAGTTGCGACAAACTTTGCAGCAAGCTTGTCGGGGCTACGATTATCAAAGCATGATTGAAGCAGAGCCTTCTATTCGCCAACTCCTGAAGCTGGATTTTGAGCTAAAAGTCAAGGACACAATTATTCGGACTTTCCGCCAATCAATTAACCAAACTTTGAGTACGCATTTGCTAGAAAGTGCTGAAAAACAATCGAATGCTATTTTGCAGCAATATGATCATGCTCGTGATTATCTAGCCCAAACTTTGCAAAAAGAAGCTCAGGTTAAGCTCGATAAAAATCGCAGTTTACAAGTTGCCATCGAGAAAAATATTGCTACTTACAATGAGGCTATTGTAGGAATCAATCAATGTCTAGAAGTGATGGATTTGTCTCGCAAGAAATTGCCAGTTATCAGTGAATCTGATTTGTCGATTACAACAGTTATTGCTGATGTGATTGATGCTGAAGTTTTTGTTGTTGATGAAGCGATCGATTCAGAAAGTTAAATCTAATTTCAGGTCTGGAATTATTATGTTAAGCAGTAAATTATTGTTTGATATAATAATTCCTAACCTAAAAAGATAAATTTATGAGTTTCCAAAATTTGGACTCTCCATTAGATGAGATTCATAATGATATTTTATAGATGCTTGCTCTTGAAAAATGCAACTATAGTCTTTTAAAATTTAGTTTGTCTTAACATACAAAAATTATATGCCAGAAGATTTTAATTTTTTAGAAACAGAAGATGTAATTGCCTTTGATCAAATACAACATAAGGATGCAAAAATTGTTACGGAAATGCTTGATAATTTGAAAATTCAATATTTATCTCGACCAGATGATTTAATAGGATGTTTAGTTGGTCAACTAAAGATTAATGATAAACCGAAAAGCATATTAAAAGAGGGTGTTCCTTGTCGTATAATCACGCCTCGCAAGCAAGGTTGGGTAAAGGGAAAAATCAAATTAAGTTTACAGTTTATTCCTGATGAAAATGACGACTTGCAAATCTCTATTCCTACCTCATTTGAAAATCCATTGGATGAGATTAGGAATACCAGCATTGAACATCCCTAAAAATATTGTCATGAGTAACAAAGTAGAGATTTTAAATTCAGATGATGTTATTTGTTTCACTGAAGAAGATGACAAGTACAATAGTCCCATTTATCAGATTAAGCAGAGATTTAATATTGCCAGATTATTTGAATTTGGTGAGTTTATAGATAGTATTTCAAAAGTAATAGGTATCTCAACTGAAGCGATGGAACTTTTGGCAGAAGGTATTCGATGTCGTGTGATGACAACTCGACAAAATGGATGGCGCATGGGAAAGATCAGATTAAAAATAGAATTGCAATTTATACCTGATGAATTGAAGACCGAGCAAAGCATTAATAGTTTTGATAGTCCATTAGATGAAATCCGTAAAACTACGGAATTATAATATTGTTAGGACTTAGGTAGAACTCAAATACCTCTCACCACCCTGCCTTCTCTCTGGGAAAGGGGCTGGGGGGTGAGGGCAATCTTCGTTAAAAAATTTTATGACAGAAAAAACACCGCGCATTAGCATTCCTCCTGAAGTCAAAAAGTATGTCTTCGATCGCAATGGCTATCAATGTCAAAGCTGTCACAAAATTGACCTTACTACTAAAAACTTGCAACTCGATCATATTGTTCCCCTCGCTCAAGGTGGAACTAACGATATGAGCAATCTGCAAACTCTCTGCGCAAAATGCAATCGCGAAAAGAGTGCCAAAATTGATATTCGGTTTCGGAGGCTATATAGCGATTGACATATCGATCGCCACAGGAATTGTCTTTGGGTTGGTAATATTACGAACTGCTTGAGGTAAAGACTTTACAGAATTGCGAGTACGCTGCGCGATCGCATCCAAATCATCCACAGACTGCAATAATTCTCCGTTGTGAATAATGCATTCTAGTAATGGCTGCTCGTTGGATTGAGGAATATCGGCAATATGGGTAAGGCGATCGCCTGTGATCACACCATTTTCAAAACTGCGCCAGATTTGTTTACGACCTGCGAGCGATCGCTTGCCGATCGATTTTTTAGCAACAGGAATATTATCAATTTCCACTAATTTGTAAACTCCATTTACGGGCGCACCTGTGACTAACTTCGTGCCGATACCATAGCCATCGATTGGCGCACCTAATGCTTTGAGGCGAATAATTTCGGCTTCGTCAATATCGCCACTGGCAAAGATGGCAGTATCAGGTAGAAGAGCTTTTACTTGTTTAGAAACTGCGCCAATATCCCCTGAATCAATCCGAATTCCCTTAACTTGCATTTCGCCAGATTTGACTTTTGCGGCAAGATTACGAGCAGCAGCGATCGTATCGAAGGTATCGATCA
>JAYTWB010000342.1:0-8437 GCA_043743655.1 Cyanobacteriota bacterium
CAACCAATGGCTATGCACCGTACAAGACTGTTCTCACTCATGGTTTTGTATTAGATGAGAAGGGACAGAAGATGAGCAAATCTCTTGGTAACATCGTTGACCCGATGATTGTCATCAATGGTGGCAAAGACCAAAAGAAAGAGCCGCCTTATGGTGCGGATGTAATTCGGGTTTGGGCGGCGAGTGTAGACTATAACGGTGATGTGCCGATTGGGAAGACGATCTTGGCGCAGATGTCTGATGTGTCGCGTAAACTTCGCAATACCGCCAGATTCTTGCTCAGTAATCTCTTTGACTTCGATCCTGCGAAAGATGTTGTTGCTTATGCAGACTTACCAGAAAGCGATCGCTATATCTTGCATCGTCTTGCTGAAGTAAGCAAAGATGTCACTGATGCTTACGACAACTTCCAGTTTTCGCGCTTCTTCCAAACTATCCAAAACTTCTGCACCGTTGATCTATCTAATTTCTATTTAGACATCTCTAAAGATCGCCTATATATTAGTTCTTCTAATGCACCACGCCGCCGCAGTTGCCAAACGGTTTTGATGTATTGCCTAGAAATGATTATCAAAGCGATCGCCCCAGTTCTCTCCCACACCGCCGAGGATATTTGGCAACATCTGCCCTATCCCGTGCCGCAAAAGTCGGTATTCCAAGCAGGGTGGCTCACGGCTCATGATGAATGGCACAAGCCCGAACTAGCTGACAAGTGGGAATATCTACGCGAGGTTCGTTCTGAAGTAAACAAAGTTTTAGAATCAGCGCGTAACGGCAAGGCGATCGGCGCACCTCTAGAAGCAAAGGTATTGCTAGTCGTGGCTGAGATGACTCAACGCGATTACTTAGCTTCATTAGGTGATGAGTTACGCTATCTATTTATTGTCTCGCAAGCAGAGATTATGAACAGCTTACCCGCAGATGCTCAATTTACAGGTGAAGCCTCAGGTTTGCAGATTGCGGTTGTCAAAGCTGATGGCGCAAAATGTCCCCGTTGTTGGAATTATTCAACTCACATTGGGGAGTCTGTTGAGCATCCTCATATATGCGATCGCTGTGTCGGCGCATTAGCTGGGACTTTTTAGGAAGTTACGATTACAAGGCGATCGCTAATATTACAAATAGGCGATCGCCCAAACCATCACTAAAAATAGTGCCTTCTGGGAATCTATTGACTAAAACCCATAAAACTATAAACTCTCAAAAAGCGAATCATTCTTCACAGTCAATTTTTCTATGATTAATCTTGAAATACTTGAGAAATGGCTACTTACACCCACTGAGACAGAACAACTTGAATTTAAAGAAGCCAAGAACCAGTTTGATTCGATTAAACTGCTGAAATATTGTGTAGCGCTGGCAAATGAAGGTGGTGGTTATATCGTTTTAGGAGTTACCGATAAACGCCCTCGTCAAGTCGTGGGTTCCCAAGCTTGGTCAACAGAAGAAGAACTAAACAAAATTAAAGCTCACATATTTCAAAAGCTTAGATTTCGGGTAGACACTACTGAGCTATAACATCTAAATGGTCGAGTACTAATTTTTAAAGTGCCTCCCCGTCCTGTTGGACAGGCAGTGGAATATGAGGGAACCTACTTGATGAGAGTTGGTGAAGAACTACAACCAATGACTGGAGATCGATTGAAACAGATTTTTGCAGAAGATCAGCAAGATTGGTTCTCTCAACCTGCTCGACTAGACGCTAGTCCAGATGATGTAATTGCTTTACTCGATACTCAAACTTACTTTGAACTCCTAAAAGTTCCTTATCCAACCACCCGTGATGCCGTTTTAGAGAGATTACAAAGCCAAGATTTAATCAAACTGACAACTCAAGGCTGGACAATCACCAATTTGGCTGCAATCGTTTTTGCAAAAAAACTTGATGCTTTTTCTCTCGCATTAGCTCGTAAAGCTCCTCGTGTCGTTTTCTACGAGGGTATTAATAAACTACAAACTCGTGATGACAAAAAGGGAAATCGTGGATATGCAGTTAGCTTTGAGAAATTAGTCAGTTTTGTACATTCAGCAGCCCCACAAAATCGCTTTATCGAAGAAGCGGTTCGTCAAGAAGTGAAAATGTTCCCGATGCAAGCACTAAGAGAACTTATTGCTAATGCTTTGGTACATCAGGATTTTCTGGAAACAGGTACTTCTGTAATGATTGAAATGTACAGCGATCGCATTGAAATCTCTAATCTTGGTATTCCCCCTATTCCTGTTAATCGCTTCATTGATGAAAATCGATCACGCAACGAACAGCTTGCTGACCTAATGAGACGCTTAGGAATATGTGAAGAAAAGGGTAGTGGCATTGACAAGGTTGTAAGCGCAGCAGAGGTGTTTCAGCTACCTGCACCAGATTTTCGGGTAGATGATATCCGTACAACGACTGTGTTATTTGCTTACCAGATTTTTGATGACATGAGCAAATCTGATCGGATTCGAGCTTGCTATCAGCATTGCTGTTTACAGCACATTAGTAATAGAAAGATGTCAAACCAGACTTTAAGAGAGCGATTTCGTCTAAGTGAGTCAAAAACAGCCACTGTTTCTCTGATCATAGGAGCTACTAAAGAAGCTGGCTTAATTAAGACAGATGACTCTGAATCAAACTCTAATCGCTATGCACGCTATCTACCTTTTTGGGCATAAAAGTACTTTAACGCAAAACCAAATCAATAGTCTTTGATCGCTGAAACCCTTATAAAAGCGCCTAAAAAGTATTTTAATGCAAACCAAAAAAGATGAGATAAATCTAAAACAAGCTTGTTGATCTGCTGACTGCGTCTGTTGAGCATCCTCATATATGCGATCGCTGTGTCGGCGCATTAGCTGGGACTTTTTAGCTATCTGTCAAGCAATCCCCCAAAAGGGGCGATACATCCATCGTATCGCCCCTTTTGGGGGTCTCCTGAAGTTTTGACTACCTCTTTGTATAGGTACATGCAAGCTTTTATACCTGTCTTTAGCTAGATTCACATCTTGAAATACTTTGTTATATTTCTTTACATAAGGAACAAACACACAGGACAAACCAATGAGCAGCTATACAGTCGACGAACGCGGTGTTCTTAACAATTTCGCAGCTGAACCAAAGATGTATGTTGAAGATACCAACACAGCTGGCTTTACAGCTTACGCAGAATTGCTCAATGGCAGACTCGCAATGATTGGTTTCGTCTCTCTGTTAATCCTTGAAGTTTCCACAGGACATGGTTTAGTTTGGTGGCTTGGTAATTTCTAAACCTTGACTGCATCCGCTCAAAGTCTTTAAGACAAATTAAAAACGATTAAAAACGATTATTTAACCCTGCCTTTCGGTAGGGTTTTTTATTGCCTTAGATGCGTTGCCAGAGTTGAATCTCGTAGCATAAGTGCTGGTGGAATAGACTTGAAGCCGCTAGCCCCTCATTGATTAGTTTTTTGAGCCATTTACCTAAAAAGTAACGCAGGATTGCATAGATTGGCGGCACAGCGATCGCTACAAGTGTAGCGATATATCTGATTGTGGACAAGCCAAAAGTTTGGAAACTCTGCACACAAATATCCAGAGTCGGAGCGATATGTGCGGAGATATCTTTAGTGGTGATCAGCTTAAAGCCAGCTTTTTCCATCTCTCTATGCAGATCAACATTGACGAGACAGTTGGAAAACATTCCTTCTCGATACTCAGGATTTTTTCGCAACATATCGGCTAGTAACACATAGCCACCAGACTTTAAGACAGTGGACGAACCTTCAGCTATTAACTCAGGCGACATATATTGACTACTCTCACTGAACAAGAGTAAATCATAACTGGAAGATGAAGACTGCTTCTGAGCATTTGCCACAAACTCTTGGAACGTATTGACATGGAAGATAGCTTGACCTTTTGTCCGTTCTAAAAACTTGGCTTGTTGGAGAGGATCGGGTGCTAGCCCTTCGACTTTGAGACCCTTCTCAATCATCGTTTCGGCATTGCCGCCATTACCACAACCGACATCTAATACCGTATGAATACCTGTGGGTATAAAAGATAGAAGATGTGTGGCATAATTTTCTTGAGCAACCCGCATTTTTGCGGGCGTTAAATCATCAGGAGCAACGGGAATTGGTTCCCAATAACCATAATGCAAATAGGAAGAACCTGTGAGGTCTAAATAGTATTGCAGGGCGGCATTTTGATAGCGAGTTACATTATTCATATATTAGCTTTGCTGAGATTGATATAGAGACTGGCGCAAAGCGCCAGTCTCTATATCAATCTGATAGGTGGGTGATTATTTGGTTTGGGTTTCTAAGCAGGGTTGAAATTCTTCCCATCTTCTGCTGACTTGTTTGTAACAGTCAGGAGGGAAGATGTTTAAATTCTGGAAGAGATTGATTTCGATCTGTTGATTTAGATTCATTAATAAGACAATCTCTTGTGAGGGCGTATATTTGCCTACTGATTGCACAAGTACAGAGATTAAGTCTTTGTCTAGCGAAAAATCTTGAACTGATTTAATTAATTCTTGTTCAGCGATAAACTTAGCTTGAAATGGAATCACCTCTAAACCTGTGTTTCTCGAATCAGTCCATTTGCGATCAACATCACAAACGACAACACCTCGACCGCTTTGTAAGAAGCCTTGCCATGCATAGTAGCCGATCATCATTAAGTTTGCATGGATAAAACTTTTTTGCCAATAGCCAAAATTTCCTTGCCAATCGCTATCTTTAAGCCTCATCAAAAGTTCTCCATGCTTGCAAACTTAAATTGCAGGGACAATGAATTATGGGAACTGTTACCCATTTCCAGAAAGTTTGGTTCATCATCTATAACCTCGTAGATGTAGATATGTAATTAATTTTGCTTTATATAGATTCGGTGGGCGTTCTGACTTTTTCAGTGGACTGAAATTACAGCTGCGGGACAGCGTTGGATTTGCACCAAACTTTCCCCATTACTTTTAGTGACTGTTCTTCACTAAAGCCGAATCCAGATTTCACATCATAGCATTAAGTAGCTCAGCATAAATAAAAGCTAAAACACTAGGAGTATCGGGCGTAGCAGGCGACCTACGCTCCTAGGTTTTGGTAAAGTAGATGTCAAAATAATAGAAAGTCCAGAGATTTATATGCCAGAAAGCGATCGCCCGCAAAGTAACTCTAAGTTAAATCCTCAACCCAAACGGATTTCTAAACGTAAGCGTTTTTTGAGATGGTTAGAATGGCGATCGGCTACACCAGAATTTATTGGGGGAATGTTTGCCGCTTTGACGGTGTTCTTTTTTATGGCGGCGACAAATACTCTCTCGGGTTGGTTGTATGTGATTAGTGGCGTGAGTTTTGCGTTGTTGATTGTGGGAGCGGTGATGCCGCGGCGATTGCTGGCTGAGATGGTGGTGGTGCGATCGCAACTTGATCCTGTGAGTGTCGGTGACGATCTGTGGATTGATTTGACAATCCAGAATATCGGTGGGACGGAGAAACGATTGTTGGAAGTTTGTGATATTTTGCCAGAGCATCTCTCGCCGATCATGCAGCAGGAAATCGTGATCGAGTTGATTGCGCCACATCAACAATATCGCTGGACTTATGAAGCAAAAACGACTAAACGCGGTGTGTTTGTGTTTCAATCAACTGAGATTGCGACCGCCAGTCCTTTAGGATTATTTCGCAGTCGCCGTGCTTGTCTATCCACGCAAAAGGCGATCGTTTATCCAACCGTATTGACTCTCGATCGCTGTCCATTGGTTGATCAATTGGGGCGCGATCAGAGTTTCCGACAACATAGTGATGAACATAATTACAACAATGCGACTGAAGGTTTAACCAAGACTCTGCGCCCTTATCGCTGGGGCGATCCGACAAGGTTAATCCATTGGCGTAGCAGTGCCAAGTTTGGGGAGTTGCGGGTACGAGAGTTGGAAGTTACGATCGGTGGTCAAGAGGTGGCGATCGCTTTAGATACTTCTTCAGGATGGCAATCTCAAGCCTTTGAAGAAGCTGTGGTGGCGGCAGCTTCGCTATATTTTTATGCTCAGAAATCAAATCTGAGTGTGCGGCTCTGGACATCGGCGACAGGAATCGTGCGAGGCGATCGCCCTGTCCTCGAAACTTTAGCAGCAGCCAATATATCAACAAATTTGCAAGTACCCGATGCTCTGCCCGATTTGCCTATAATTTGGCTTTCCTATAGTGGCGATCGCCTGACTGATTTGCCCTCAGGTAGTCGATGGGTGCTATGGCAATCATTCGCAACTACTGCTAATCAGAATATTCCTAGTCAGCGATCGCTTGGTTTAACAATCGAGACTATCTCTGAACCTAGTGATTTGAGTTATCAGGCTTTGCGATCGCAGCTTCAAGGCTTTTTATAGCTACTTTCTTTATGGATGCTTTTTAGAGATTTTCGTATAGATCGGCGATCACCACATCTGAGAATAGCCAACCATCAGGAGCAGTGAGGAATATTTGGGTATCCATTTGAGAGTTTATTTGGGAATTTATAAACTTCACCCAACCTCTCTCCACATATTTTTGCAAACATTTTATGGCGCGATCGCCCAGCCCCTTACCATAGATTTTTTGTAAATAATTTAAGCTCAAACCATTAGCTAATCTCAATCCTTGCAATAAAGTATCGAGGAGTTCTTCTTTATCAGTCAAAATAGGAGCCGTGAAGCCAATTCCTTCTATTTGCCATTGAGCGATCGCATCCAGATAAGCACGCATTTTTTGAGGGCGATCAATTCTTTGGCGACCAATATAGCTAGTCGCACCCATACCCATGCCATAAAAGGGTTGATTGTGCCAGTAGGTTAGATTATGTCGTGATTGATAGGCAGGTCGGGCATAGTTAGATATCTCATAATGCTCATATCCATTCGATGGAAGTAACTCATGGGCAGCGAGATACATGGCGACTGTGCTGGATTCTGTGGGTAATGGGGTATCACCTGCTTGATAGCGTTTATTAAATGCAGTTCCTTCTTCAATAGTCAGATCATAAATAGATAGATGATTAGGCTGTAAGGCGATCGCACTTTCAAGAGAATCATGCCAATCAGTCATTGATTGATTGGGAAGCCCTGAAATCAAATCCAAGCTAAAGTTCTCAAATCCTGCATTCTCAATCGCCGCCACCGCTTCATAGATTTCGGCAACGCTATGACCACGCCCACACACATCTAATAAGTTTTGCTGAAAAGCCTGTGCGCCGAGGCTGATCCGATTTATGCCTAAGCTTTTATAACCTCGCAAGCTCTCAATGCTGACTGTCCCAGGGTTAGCTTCTAGGGAAATATCAGCATCAGTCGCGATCGCAAAGTGTTTCGCGATCAACTCCAGTATCTGTGCGACTTGTTTGACAGATAGCAAAGATGGCGTGCCACCGCCAAAAAAGATGGTTTGCAATGCAGTAACAGGTGGAATCTGAGCGATCGTGAGCGATATCTCTTGACAAAGCACATCAACATATTGCTGCCTCAGATTTTCGCCACCCGTCGTAATTGCGAAATCGCAATAAAAGCAACGCCGCTTACAAAATGGAATGTGCAGATATAGAGATTTGGGAAAGATTTGGCTCAAAGCAATTTAGTTTGATAAGATATCTTGCAAAGTGCTGATGACTCGATCTTGCTGTTCTTCGCTGAGTTCAGGAAACATTGGCAATGATAGAACGCGATCGCAAGTATTTTCTGTGATTGGGAAATCACCTTTTTTATAACCTAAGTTGGCATACACTACTTGCACGTGTAAGGGCAAGGGATAATAAATCATCGTAATGATATTTTGTTCTCGCAATTGATTTTGGACATGATTTCGTTCACTGATACAGATTGTGTATTGATTCCATACGCTCTCTGGACAATGGTGAGGAAAGACGAGATTAGGAATATTTGCATCTTTGAGAAGCTGCGTATAGCGATCGCTAATTTTGCGGCGTTGAGCATTCCACTTGTCGAGATAGGGCAGCTTCACCTGCAATAGAGCGGCTTGAAGTGAATCAAGTCGCGAGTTCATGCCGATATATTCATGGTAATAACGTTTAGGGCTACCATGTTCCCGCAAAATTCGTAATTTCTCAGCCACCTCAAGATTATTTGTGGTCATCATGCCACCATCGCCACAACCACCAAGATTTTTGGTCGGATAAAAACTAAAACAGCCAATATCACCAATGCTTCCCACTTTCTGACCATTAAAAGCTGCGCCTGTCGCTTGAGCGCAGTCTTCAATCACATAGAGATTATGCTTTTTGGCGATCGCCATCAGACCAGTCATATCGACAGAGCGACCAAACAAATGCACGGGCATGATCGCTTTAGTGCGATCGCTAATGGCCGTCTCGATCAAGTTGACATCAATATTAAAGCTATGCGCCTCAATATCGACAAATACTGGTTTTGCGCCCGTCATGCTGACAGTTTCAGCGCTAGCAAAAAACGTAAATGGTGGCATGATG
>JAYTWB010000343.1:0-8560 GCA_043743655.1 Cyanobacteriota bacterium
TCAAATAGTGTAGAGCGTTCTCAGTCTGTTACAGGCGGTATTTTAAAAGGCACTCTTAAGGCTGTTGGTGGCACATTGCTTGGCGTGATCATGATTGGTGGTGCAGCATTAGCAGGTGGATTGGTCGGACTCGCACTTAGCTTTCGTGATCTGCCAGATGTTAGAGTCCTCAAGGGTTACGTCCCTATTGAAACCACTTATATCTATGACATTAATGGCGAACTAATCGCCCGCTTACATGGCGATGTCAATCGCGAAGTTGTTACCCTTGATCGGATTTCGCCACATTTAAAGCGCTCAGTTCTTGCCATGGAAGATGCCTACTTTTATACACATAAAGGCGTTGATCCCAGTGGCGTGGGTCGAGCGATTTTAGCTAACTTTACTGCTGGCGGAACTGTTGAAGGTGGCTCAACTTTGACACAGCAGTTGGTCAAAAACCTGTTTTTATCAAATGAGCGCACGCTCAATCGTAAGGTTGCTGAAGCCGTTTTAGCGATGCGTGTTGAGCAAGTATTTACAAAAGAGCAAATCCTTGAGATGTATCTCAATCAAGTATTTTGGGGGAAAAATACTAACGGGGCAGAAACAGCTTCTCAAAATTATTTCGGTAAATCTGCTGCTGACCTAACCCTTGGTGAGGCGGCGATGTTAGCGGGGACAATCCAAGCTCCATCTGTGTTTAACCCTGTTGATAACTTTACAGAGGCAAAAAAACGTCAGGGGTTTGTACTTGATCGCCTTGTGGAGCTAGGTTGGTCGACCCCTGCGGAGATCAAAGCTGCCAAAGCTCAGAAGATCGTGATTCGTAAGCAAGGTATCTCTTATGAAGCTAGTCGTGTGCCGTATGTGTCACAGGCAGTAACGGCTGAGTTAGAAGATAAGTTTGGTAAGGATGTTGTCTTACAAGGCGGATTGCGTGTCCAAACGACTATTGATTTGAAGTTGCAGCGTATTGCGGAAGAGGTTGCCGCAGAAGGGCATAAAGATTTAGTGGATCGCGGTGCATATGCTGATCAATTGGCTTTAGTTGCAGTTGATCCTCGTACGGGGTTTGTGAAAGCTCTAGTCGGTGGTGTGGGCGACTTTGACAAAAATCAATTTAATCGCGCCGTTTTAGCAAGACGACAACTGGGTTCTTCTTTTAAACCTTTTGTCTACTACGCAGCTTTTGCGACAGGGAACTACACTCCAGACTCGGTAATTGACGATAGTCCGATGAGTATTCCTGATGGCGATGAGCCTTATCAACCTCGCAACTATGACAATAAATTCTCAGGTGCGATTACGATTCGTCAGGCGATCGCTGTTTCTCGAAATATTCCAGCGATTAAGTTAGGGATTGAGGTTGGTGCGGATAATGTGATCGCTATTTGTCGCAAGCTGGGAATTAATAGCCCTCTGAAGCCTGTAATTTCTTTGCCTCTGGGAGCCGCGGATGTCACGCCGATGGAAGTGGCGGGAGCTTATGCTGTATTTGCCAGTGGTGGATATAAATCAAAAACTACGTTGATTGCGCGTGTGACCGATCGCAACGGCAATCTGGTGCTGGACAATACTCCAAAACCTGAATTAATTCTTGATCCGATCGCGGTTTCTTATTTGACTGATGCATTGCGCGGCGTGGTTACTAACGGCACGGCAACTGAGGCGCAGATGAGTGATGGGCGACCTGTGGCGGGTAAAACAGGCACAACTTCTGATTTTCGCGATGCTTGGTTTGTGGGCTATGTACCACAGCTAGCCGTCGCTATTTGGATTGGTAATGATGATTATTCACCAATGGCAAATGGAGTTACAGGCGGTGTCTATGTTGTACCAATTTGGCGTAAATTTATGGAAAGAGCTTTAGCTGGACAACCGATTGAGCAATTTCCTGTGCCAAGTGAAATCCAAGACAAAGAAGGTAGTAAAAAGAAAAACTAACTGAGATAGCAATTCAAAAGGACTCACAGCGTCTTTGTTAAGTTTAAAATTATGAATTTTCTATTTGTTTTGCAAGTATTTTTCTATTCAGCGATCGCTTCATTGGTGATCAAATATATAGCCCCCACTTGGTCTTTATTAGTAAATAATCTGACCACAGATGTCATGAATGTGATCGCATTATTTTTAATTACTATGCCTGTGGTGCTATTTGCCTTTGTGATATGGCTAAAGCGCTAAAGCAGGAGGAAAACTTTTAGTCATTACAAAGCAGTTGCGACCATCATCTGTAATCTCGTATCTGATAGTGTCAGCGATCGTCTTGGCGATAATTAAGCCCCGACCACCTGTGGGAATATCATCAACACTTCCGAAGGCTTGATTTTTTTGAGCTTCAATAGTCGCTTTTTCAATTTCAGCTTGAATGTCGAATGGTTTGCCATAGTCCCAAATCCTTAGCTCCAAAAAATTTTCGGTTTTATGGAGCGTAATCTCAATATCAATAGGTGTTTGCTCAGACATTCCTGCATGTGCATAGGAAACCACATTGGTAAACACTTCAACTAGAACTAGATTGCACTGCATCCAAGTTGGTTTTGGCAATAAATTTTGAAGCTGTTGAAACCACCCTTGCAATTTAGCAAGAGCGTAAATATCACTATTAACTTGGATATGATATTGCTGTAACACGGAGAATTTTAGCTTTTAAGATTGAATTCTAAATTACTGACGGTTGTACCAGCGCATTAACACACCTGCAAGTTTTTCGGAATCATGACATACAGTCCCATTTTGTTTTTCGCGCATAATATTAGCTATCAACACAGGGCAACCGATGGCGGCGAGATGGTCTCGATCTAGATTTGTAAAATGAGATCCGAACGAAGCGTAATGTTGAAGCGATCGCTGAGAAGGTGGTTGCTTTTGAACTAATACCACATCAAACAATCGCGCACCTGCTATCTCGTCTAAAACTCGCACATAATCAGACACAGCATAGTCGTCAGTCTCGCCTACTTGACTCATGATATTACAAAGATAGATCGATGGTACATTGCGATCGATCAAAGTTTGCAATATGTCAGGTACGAGTAAATTAGGGATAATGCTGGTATACAAGCTTCCAGGTCCAATTACGATCAGGTCAGCTTCGTGAATATCTTCAATAGCTTGTGGTAAACCTTTAGGATTATTTGGTTTACAGCCAATATGTTTAATTTTCCCTCTAGCTTCAGGAATTTTTGATTCACCCTCAACATAACGACCATCATCAAACTCAGCCCATAGCACCACATGATCAAGGGTGGCGGGTAGGACTCGTCCTCGCACAGCCAGAACTTGTGAGCTAGCTGCGATCGCCTTTTCGAGATCGCCTGTGACTTCACTCATCGCCGTCAAAAATAAATTACCAAAGCTATGTCCAGATAGCCCTTCACCTGTTTTAAAGCGATATTGAAATAATTCGGTAACTAACTTTTCTTCATCCGCGAGAGCCGCCAGACAATTACGAATATCGCCTGGAGGCAAAACACCATGCTCACGGCGCAAGCGTCCAGACGAGCCGCCATCATCGGCGACAGTAACGATCGCCGTAATATTTGCACTATATTGCTTGAGTCCACGCAACAAATTTGATAAGCCAGTGCCACCGCCCACAGTGACAATTTTGGGGCCACGGTTAAGCTTGCGATGAGACATCAACAATTCCACAAGTTCTTGGTCTTGATTAGGCATCAATACCTGAGTAATTGAACCGAGGGCGCGTTTTTGTCCTAGCCATAATAGTCCAACCCCGATCGCCAGTGCGATCGGGCCACTAAGGTTGCGCGGCAAGATTGCTACTAAAGTATCAAGAGTGTTACCAATCAGGCGCGATAAAAATAAAACTGGGGTTAGCCTTGCTGAAATCGCAATTCCCAATACGATCAAGACAATGCCGATAATGCTAACTAATAACCATCTCTTCACTAATAAACCAGGTAAAAACCACTGAAATCCTCTCAGCCACTTTCTTTGTTTAGTTGCTGGACGATATCGATTTGCAGGTGGCTTTTTTGAAGGCTTCATTTGGTGTCTAAAAAGGCGCTAACTATGGATAATGCTACCACTGGCGCTGTGACTGCTGACAACACCCGATCGCCTAAAGAAACTGCCACAAATCCTGAGGCGATCGCCATTTGTTCTTCTTTAGCCGTCCATCCACCCTCGCAACCAGTAGCGATCGCGATTTGCTGATAATCAGTTTTTTGGAGATTATTTTTTTGCAAGGTGTTTTGTAAATCGGTAAGCAAGTGTGGCGCGTCAGGACTGGTCACGCAAATATATTTCAAAATCGGTGCGCTTGCCATTTGATCTAGCCAATATTTGAATGCTTGCGGTGGATTAATCTCAGGGACGTAAGTACGCAATGAAAGTTCAGCAGATTCTTCGGCAATCCGTTGCCAGCGATCGCGTTTTTGTTTACCCATTTGATTATCTGGCTTGAGGACTGTGCGATCGCTAAATAACGGCATAATTTGCCGCACTCCTAGCTCAGTCGTTTGCCGAATCACGGACTCGAGATTGTTACCTTTTGGCATAGCGATACCAAGAGTGATTTGAGCCACTAATTCGGAATTATTTTCTAGTTTGGCAATAATTTCGGCAACATCTAGGCTGACTAACTTAGCCAACCACCATCCATCTTGGCGATCAAGAGCAATAAATTCTGCGCCAATTTCTAATCGTAATACATTGCATAAGTAATGTTTTTGGTCGGCGGTGAGGGCGATCGCGCTATTGATTTGTAGAGTCGGCACGATTTGGTGCGCTTGTAGTGCCACTCTTTGCAGTCTACGTTTTTTAATCTGAGTCATCTGTTAATTTATTTAGTCTGCGATCGCAATTCATTTTGGACTAAATAGCCAGCCTTTTTTCCAAAAGAAAAATAACAAGCTCCCCGAAACCGAAAGCATTAATAACCAACATAGAGCATAACCATAGGGTAGTTTTAATTCAGGTAAATTTCCGGGCAAGCTAGTATCAAAGTTCATGCCATATACACCCGCGATAAAAGTGAGCGGGATAAACACGGTAGAAATAACGGTCAAAAAGCGCATGATCTCGTTAGTGCTGTTACTCAGCGATGATAGATAAATATCCATCAAATTTGCCGCAAGCTCTCGATAAGTCTCGACCATATCCATTACTTGGACGGTGTGGTCATAACAGTCCCGCAAATATATCTGTATTTCTGGGTCAATTAGAGGACTTTTTTCACGCAGTAGCGAATTTATGGCATCGCGTTGTGGCCAAATCGCGCGGCGTAAGAGTAGAAGTTCCCGCTTGATTTTATGAATTTTCTCTAAAGTTTGACGAGTTGGCTTGTCCACTACTTCATCTTGCAGTTCTTCCAGACGCTCGCCGTAGTCCTCGAGTACAGGAAAAAATCCATCCACAATCGCATCAATCAGAGCATAGGCAAGATAGTCAGACTTTTGAGTTCGGATTATGCCACGATTGCGATGAATCCGCTGACGGATCGGCTCAAACACATCATTTTCAGGTTCTTCTTGAACCGTCAGCACATAATTTTTTCCTAAAATTAAGCTTACCTGCTCATCATAAAAACCTCTACCATCTTTACGGCTAGTCACCATATGCAAAATGATCAACTCATGATCCTCAAAGCTCTCTACCTTAGGGCGTTGAGGAATATTGACGACATCTTCAAGTACAAGCGCATGGAGGTTAAACACTTTGCCCAAACGTTGCAATACGTCTTCAGAACCTAAGCCTTGCACATCGACCCATGATACTGAGTGAGTATCCAGATGAGGGGTACATTCTTCAGGTGTTGCCAGCTGAATTCCGATCGCTTCGGTTTCGTTATAATCAATCAAGAAAATATTAGGAATACCAGAATCTTCGTCAATAATTAGTGTGCCGGGTGGGCTCCCTGGTTCTGGTTCATTAAAGTCATAAAACTCTAATTCGGCATCATTTTCTTCCGAATCATCTTCAATTGAACTAGGCTTAAATCTGGTGGGGTTGTGAAGCATGGCTAAGCGAGTCATCGAAAAACTGGGTAGAGACCCCGTCCTTCTAGGACGGCTTTATATTAATTAATCATATCACAGAATAAATGATATAATGTGAGCATGGCACAGAAATCATTCAAGTACCGATTCTATCCAACTCCTGAGCAAGAAACCTTGCTGAGGAGAACGATGGGTTGCGCTCGATTAGTTTATAACAAAGCACTCGCCGCAAGGACAGAAGCTTGGTATGAACGACAAGAGCGGGTCGGATACGCTGAAACATCAACAATGCTAACTCAATGGAAAAAGCAAGAAGATTTGCAGTTTCTTAATGAAGTTAGTTGTGTACCCGTACAGCAAGGCTTGAGGCATTTGCAAACTGCATTCACCAACTTCTTTGCAGGAAGGTCAAAATATCCCAACTTCAAGAAAAAGCATCACGGTGGCAATGCTGAATTTACTAAGTCTGCTTTTAAGTGGAAAGATGGCAAAGTATTTTTAGCAAAATGTACTGAACCGCTAGCTATTCGTTGGAGTCAGAATATTCCAGAAGGCGTTGAACCATCGACTATTACAGTAAAGCTTTCGCCGTCTGGTAGATGGACAGTTTCTTTGTTGGTTGATGTTCAAATTGCAGCTTTACCCGAATCTCCTAATCAAGTTGGTTTGGATTTGGGTATTACTAGCTTGATCGCCCTGAGTAATGGTGAAAAAGTTGCTAATCCTAAAACCTTTAAAGCGAAGCACCGTAAATTGCATAAAGCGCAAAAAGTGCTTAGTCGCAAGAAAAAAGGTTCTAAGAACCGCCACAAAGCTAGGCTGAAAGTTGCTAAGGTCTATGCCGAAATTAGCGATGCTCGTAATGATTTTCTTCACAAGTTGACAACTCGACTGGTTCGTGAAAACCAAGTGATTGCAGTCGAGGATTTGTCTGTGAAGAATATGGTCAAGAATCATAAACTTGCCCTTGCTATTAGTGATGCTAGTTGGGGTGAACTGATTCGACAACTTGAATATAAGTGCGACTGGTATGGTCGCACCTTCGTCAAGATTGATCGTTGGTTTCCTAGCTCTAAACGCTGTGGACATTGTGGACATATCGTTGATAAGTTGCCTTTGAATATCAGAGAGTGGGATTGTCCTAAGTGCAGTACGCACCATGATCGCGATCTCAATGCTGCTAAAAATATTCTTGCCGCAGGGCTTGCGGTGAACGTCTGTGGAGCGACTGTAAGACCTGAAGAGAGTAAATCTCGGAAGGCTGGTGCTATGAAGCAGAAACCTAAGTCGTGAGTCTTAGGAATCCCTGTCGCTTCAGCGCAGGGTCGATGTCAAGAAATATACTTGTCAGTGTGCCACATTGTTAAGATAAGTCCGTCTTTTGTTGAAGTAGGCTTTGTTCTATGCTGCTTACTTGCATGCCAACTATTTTAGGGATATATGAAATATAAAAAAGATTTAGAAAATTTAAATCATTTAAATAAATCTAGTTTGCTGCTCATCGCCTGTGTCACTAGCTTAAGTATTGTTGATTTCCTTCGAGGCGGAAGCGCGATCGCTGGCTCTCTACCTGAACGAATATTGTGGGGCAATCCCACTTGTGATGTGAGTACATCGGAAATTTTGCGTAAACATGAGTTACGAAAAGCGGCTTTAGTCGTTAGTCCCAGTCCTAATGCCCAAGCGCAATATCGAGCCATTATCCAAAAGCACAAATCAGAATTGCAAGCTTGTCGCGATCGCACATCTCCACAAACACAAGCAACTTGGCTACGGCTCTATCCCAATGACGCTAAGGCAGGCGTACTCGAAGATGTATTTGATAAAGCTGCCAATCGTGGCTACAACCAGATTTTTATTGAAACTTTTTATGATGGACGCGTCCTGCTACCTGTCGCTGATAATCCTACACCTTGGCGATCAGTGACAGAAGAAGCGGTCAAAGCGGGGGAAGTATCCGCTGATTATGATCTCTGGAAACAAGCGATCGCAATCGGTAAGGAGCGTGGCATCAAGGTCTATGGTTGGTCATTTACGATGAATTTTGGCTATGGCTATAGCGAAATCAAGGGGCGTTCGGGCGCAGTGGCACTTAATGGCAATGGCGAGAATAGTATTGCCAATACAAATTTTGATCGTAAGCAAGTTGCTAATGGACGCGCTTTTTATGAAGATGCTTATGAGAACGATCATCTATTTGCCGATCCTTATAGCGCGATCGCCAAGACTGATTTAACGAGCGTGGTCAAAGCATTAATGCAGCGTAATCCCGATGGCATTGTGTTTGATTATGTGCGCTACCCGACTAATTCCACTGGAGCGCTGATTGATAACGTCAAGCAACTTTGGATTCATGGACAGGCTTCGCGAACTGCTTTGCTAAATAGCATTGACAATAAAAATGTTAGAGAATTAATGGCGCTCTATCTCCAAAATGGCGACCTCACTTCTGATGATGTTATCCAGACTGAGAAGCGACTTGCGGAAACCGCTAGAGTCAACCCAACC
The DNA here is from genome assembly GCA_043743655.1 of Cyanobacteriota bacterium. Lineage (GTDB taxonomy): Bacteria > Cyanobacteriota > Cyanobacteriia > Pseudanabaenales > Pseudanabaenaceae > Pseudanabaena. The sequence continues at coordinate 8,454 of JAYTWB010000343.1, forward strand.
AATATTAAAAATCCTGCCGAGACAGCCGCGATCGCTGAAGATTTGCTCTGGAATATCGCTACTAATCATGCTTATCAAGGCGTAATCAAGTTTGTGACCGCAATTTC
>JAYTWB010000344.1:0-4239 GCA_043743655.1 Cyanobacteriota bacterium
AATCAGAAATAATGAAGTCGGTTTGCGGATTTGTGCCACTTTAGTAGGACAGTTTCGCACATGGCTGTGGATTAAGCTGATGCAAGAGTCGGGAGAGCGCGATGACAAGATAATCGCCGATGCTGCCGAAATTGGTAATCCTAAGCGCATATATTTTCTTAAGCAAGAAGTGCAAGGGCTAAACAGTCAAAAGTTAATGCGATCGCTAAGTATTTTGTTGCGGCTGGAAGCCGATCTCAAGCATGGTAAAGATGAGACCGCAACGTTGCAAACTGCAATTATTGAGTTGTGCCAAGCAATGACCAAATAGATAGCGCTAACATGAAGACCCAATAGTAGGTAGGGGCGCAAAGCGCCGCTACGAAAAAATAACGGCAACAGCTGTCACATGATCGCTGCTAACATAAAGAGTAGATTATTTATCAAGAAATATGCCCGATCATTGCGCGACAGTTACAGTTGCCCTCAATGGTGAGGTAAACGAAAATAGAAGCTATGACATTGCGATCGCATCGCATAGCCTCAAAAATTTAGGCGAAAAATTAGTAGAAATTGGGTTAGGCAAGAAAAGCAAAAAAGTGCTGATTGTCTCAAATCCAGTTATTTATAAGCATTATGGCGAGATTGTGCAGACATCTCTAAGTAAAGCTGGTTTTGATGTTGCTCACTTGAGCCTGCCCGCAGGTGAACGATTTAAAACGGCTAACTCACTCCAAAAGATATATGATGCGGCGCTCGACCATCGACTCGAACGCTCATCAGCGATTATTGCCCTCGGTGGTGGCGTAATTGGTGATATGTCAGGCTATGCCGCCGCAACTTGGCTGCGTGGTATCGATCTTGTCCAAGTGCCAACTACACTTCTGGCGATGGTGGACTCAGCGATCGGTGGCAAGACGGGGATCAACCATCCGCAGGGCAAAAACCTAATTGGTGCATTTTATCAACCACGCTTAGTCTGGGTCGATCCTGAAGTATTGAAAACTTTACCTGCACGTGAGTTTCGCTCCGCAATGGCGGAGGTAATCAAGTACGGCGTAATCTGGGATCGCGAGTTGTTTGATTTATTAGCTAATTGCGATCGCCTTGACCAGTTGCGCTATGTTTCATCTGAGCTTTTGCAAACTATTTTGTATCGTTGCGCCAAAGCCAAAGCCGATGTCGTATCTAAGGATGAAAAAGAAGGTAATCTTCGCGCCATTCTCAACTATGGACATACTGTCGGTCATGCGATCGAGTCAGTTACCAATTATCGCCTTTTCAACCATGGTGAAGCGATCAGCTTAGGCATGGTGATTGCAGGTGCGATCGCTGTCGAGCTGGGGCTATGGTCTGCCGAAGATCAAGCTCAACAAAATGCAATTATTGCCAAAGCCCGTTTACCACAAACCTTACCTGCCGATATTGATCTTGATGCGATCGTGGCGGCGATGTCTAGTGACAAAAAAGTTGAAGTCGGGCAAGTTCGCTTTATTTTACCAACCGCGATCGGATCGGTATCTTTAAGCGATCGGGTAACTTCAGATATAGTTAAACAAAATTTACGAAAAATACTTGCTTAACGCTTGACACATTAAGGCGTAATTCGTACTATACTTAAACGTTTATGTCAAGCTAAAAATTGCAAAGCTTAAGTATTTAGATTAGATTTATGTATTTGACTCTATTTATTTGACTCTGCTTAAGCGTATATTTGTAACCCAATAGTAATCCAAACCAATACCCCAAAGAGTCTAGACAACAGAGATTTCATGACTAAAAAGCCAATTAAAGACCTTCCCCAAATCAACGAACGTATCAGATATCCAAAAATTCGAGTCATTGATATGGAGGGGGAGCAACTCGGCATCCTGACTCCCAAAGAAGCCATGAAGATGGCGGAAGAAAAAGAGCTTGATCTTGTGTTAGTCAGCGATAAAGCCGATCCTCCAGTTTGTCGGATTATGGACTACGGCAAATTCAAGTTTGAGCAAGAGAAGAAAGCTCGCGAAGCCCGTAAGAAACAACATACTTCTGATGTTAAAGAAGTGAAAATGCGATACAAGATTGAGGAGCATGATTACAAAGTGCGAATCAATCATGCTGAACGCTTCTTAAAAGAAGGTGACAAAGTTAAAGCAACTGTGATGTTTCGCGGTCGTGAGATTCAACACGTTGATCTTGCTGAAGTATTGCTCAATCGGATGGCAAGCGATCTAGAATCAGTTGCGGAAATTCAGCAATATCCTAAGCGCGAAGGCAGAAACATCACTATGTTGATGGCTCCTAAGAAATAATTTTCTCCGCACTCCCAAGACAATACAGCCTGTTGAGGCTTTAAGTAGTACAGATAATTTTTTGAAAGCGCCGCTGCGAAGCGGCGCTTTCAAAAAATTATCTGGGTTTTGAATAAGCGCAAAGCGCTGTAATAAACAAAAAGCCTCGCAACGCGAGGCTTTTTGTTTACATGTATTTTACATACATTCTTGACTAGGTTATTGAGGCGGAATTAGAGTAAACGGAGCGATTGTTGGCTGAGGGGCGGATGTCGTTGGAGCAGGAGCAACCACAGGTTGACTACTACTACCATCCTTTGCAGCAACCACAGGCGCGCCCACAGGTCTCAACACTTCAACTCCATTTTGCTGCAACACCACGATCGGCGGTTCAGCATTTGTATCAATTCTCTTGACTAATACTTTGCCGTTAGAAATTAGCTGCCCTGCTTTAACGTAGCGTGAACTTGGCTCGCCAAAAGCGCTGACAATTGCGTAGATCGTACCTGAAACCTCAATAGTGCCTGTAACTTTTGTGCCTTCAGCCGCTTTAGTATCAGGAGGAGGGGGAGGAGGGGCAATAAAAGTTGAACGAGTAGATGTTCTGACGACTACGGCGGCGCGTAAGTTAGGTGGCTCTTTTGGTTTGGCTAAAAGAGTTTCTAATTTTGGTACGGGGTTGATCACAGTACTGGTAAAAGGATCGCGAGATTGCTTAGAATTAGCATTGATTTTTTGCTCTAACTCCTGCACTCGTGCTTGCTTATCAGTGGTGGCAATAAGTTCTTGTGTTTTTTGTCCGCCAACAAATGGAGTGTTAAAAGCTACTTGAGTAGGAGTTGCAACAGCCTTTGTTGCAGTTGTGGTGGTTGTATCGGGAGCAATGGTGGGCAATGGCTCACCTTTTTCAGCAAGCGCTCTCATAGCTTCGCAATCTTTATCGGGGGCAAATTTAGCAACTTTAGTAACGCCTTGCCTGATGTCTTTTGTGGTGCTGATCGTACATTCTTTTGGTGTACCCTCACCGCAAGCACTAAGGGTTGCAGTAACGCTAAGAATCACGCCAGCTAGGTAATAGATACGCATAAAAAGTTCCTCTGCTGCCTACTTGTTTTTCGGTACAGCGTCATCCGAATTTTGTCGATTTTGACTGCAAGATATTAATGCATTATGGTAATTTTGGCAATCATCAAAATATAGACAAAACAAAGAGTCCTCTATACTTTTATTAGTTGTCAACATTATGGAGATATCTGTGGAAATTACATCTGAAGTTTATCAAGGTCAGTTTGGTGAATTTACGATTACGAAAGACGATCGCTTAAGTGTGATTGTGTACCGCAGTGCTTTGGCGATCGCCGCTTTATGTTTCAGCATAGGCGCAGTGTTAGTGCTATGGCAGCCTAGTAATCCTGATGTTTTGAGTTGGTTGACTTGGCTATATTTAGGTTTCATGATCGCGCTAGGGGTCGCGCTTTGGACAATCCATATTTACTTAGCGGTGTTGCATCGAGCTTTACAAATTTTTTGGGCGATCGGCGCGATCGCCACCGTGAGTGTGATGTTGTACTTTCCAGAGTCTTTCGCGATCGCTATTTACGATCATCAGCTTGCTTTACTTGGAGTTGGGTTTAGTTTTGCGGCTCTGACTGGCATTTTTTTTAAAGAAACTTTTTGCTTCAATCGCTTTGAGACTAAATTTTTAACGCCATTGTTACCCGTGTTGATTCTTGGTCATCTGGCTAACATTTTGCCGATCGCGATCGAGCGGGGGCTACTAGGCGCTTGGGCAATCTTGTTTCTAATCTTTGCAATCCGTAAAGTTATTCAAGCAATCCCCCCTGATATTGGCGATAAGTCAGTATTTGCCTATCTCAAAGCTGAGAAACAGCGATCGCTTTAATCAAATGCGTTAAACTAAAAAGCTTAGTCTCTTAATATGTAATTGCTTACGATGGAGTCACTGTTTTCTACTCAAGGCATC
>JAYTWB010000345.1:0-2790 GCA_043743655.1 Cyanobacteriota bacterium
CATGCCTTGAGGTGTATCACCGTAAGTAAATAGCATCCGTTCGGCAAGAGAACCATGATTTACACCGATCCGCATCGCTTTATCTTGCTCTTTGAGAGACAAGACCAATGGCTTTAGAGTGTCGCGGACTTTTGCCGCAATTTCATCAAATTCTGACGGGGTATATTCAGTACGGTTTGCCTTAGGCTTCTCAAATACATATAGCCCGGGATTAATGCGTACTTTATGAATGTGTTTGGCGACCTCAAGAGCAATTTTCATGCCATTGTGGTGGACATCAGCCACTAGCGGCACATCTAGATAAGTACGCTTAAGTTTTTGACGGATTTCTGAGAGGGCGATCGCATGAGCCATGCTAGGAACAGTGACGCGGACAATCTCGCAGCCAATCTCATGCAAGCGGCGAATGCCTGCCACAGAGCCAGCAATATCGAGAGTATCTTCATTAATCATCGACTGCACGACCACAGGCGCGCCACCACCGATAGTAATATTCCCGATCTGCACAGGGCGAGTTTTGCGTCTGACGATTAAGCCTAGATTTTCACTGCCATCTGTGTGTATATCATCTGTACCGTTTTGGGTGCTTTTTGTATTCTCAGAAACAGTCGCCATAACACTTTTAGTTGTTTTCAGTTCCTAGTTTATCTGAATTTGGGTATATTCGCTTTGATCTATTTAACATCAGACTTCTTGGTTACGCTGCTGAAATACTCCTTAGCTTTAGTAAAAGCGTATCTAATCTTCTCGCCAATGGTTAGTTCAGGCATGACTGCAACGGTAACTTCTTCATCAGGAAACTCTTTCAGACGATAGCCATATTCCAAATCATCTTTGAACTTCCGTAAAATAGGATACAAACGGATCGCGCCCTTTAGCAGTTCTGCTTCCTGCTGGAAAATTGCGCGACTAATTTGGCTACTGCGTTCCACCGCCATCGACCCAGCAGGAACCCATTCCTTGCCCTTGATGCGGATAAAAATATTGAACTCTGGCAATCCTTTGCCTTTCATCTCGTCATATTTACTAGAAGCCGCCTCACGTTTGTTTGGGGCTTTCTTCTTTTTCTTTTGAGAACCCGTAGCAAATCCTGTCGCCTTAGTTGTACTCATCGTGTTACCTGTGATTTTAAAAAAAGTTTTTAGATATCTGATATAAATGATTTTTTGCTGCACATCAAAATCAGAATTAGTGGGGCGGCTCCGCCGCCCCACTAATTCTGGAAAATCTGGCTTGGGGTCTTATTTTTTGGCAAGCTCATTATTAAATCTGTGAACAAAAGTCTACTTTAATCGATGATAGAAACACAATCACTCTTAAGACAAGCAATTGTGTGAACTAATATTTGTTTGCATCCAAACCCGAAAATCTCGCATAGCCGCACTGCGTCCCTTACTGATGCTAAGTTCGAGAAATTGGGGAATAATTTCGCGTACAGGGATAGTCCCAAACGTGGGACTAAGCTCTGATTCTAGATATTCACCATCTTGTAAAACATAAACTCTAAGATTTTGGTCGTATAGCCATAGTTCAGGTACACCAAGAACGCGATAGACATCAAACTTAGTTTTAGAAGTTACATCCACCTCGATCGCTAAGTCAGGCGGTGGATCGATAGCCATATCAAGTTTACGAATGCCCCGCATGGCGACATTATTTTGAATGTAAAAGCATTCATCAGGTTCTAGCCCAGCCCGTTTAGCTTTGGCTTTGAAAGTAGTGGAGCCGTAGCCTTCAAAGTCGATTCCTAGCTCATCTAGCAGAACTTGAACAAAGTAGCTAATTAAGACTTTGATTTTTTCATGTTTAGGTAAGGGCATAACGATCTCCAATACACCATCTAAGTAAGCAATTCTTGTCCTGCGCTTTTCACCAAGATCATCAAGAATCGACTCAAATTGTTGCCAGTCGATATCATGGAGGATCGTGCTTTGCCCTTCGAGTGTTTCTATCTGGGAAATTCGTAATAATGTAGCCATTTGAATATGCCCTATATCTTCGCCACTGACTACAGTTTACGTTAATCAATATCAAAACCCAAGAAAGGAATGGCGGTGCGAAGCGCCGCCATTCCTTTCTTGGGTTTTATGTACTAATACAATTGGCGATAGCTACAATTGACAGATATTGTATAAATTAAGCATTAAAATCTAAAATAAATAACTAAATTTCTAAAATTTTTGTAATTACTACAAGGATTTAACCATGATTACAAATGCTAGTAGCCTTACCCTTAGCAATCTCCGCCAAACCTTTGGCTTGAGACTCAATCCTAGCGATCGCTTCTTTGAGGAATGGTTAAATAATGCACCGACACTAACTGAAGCGGAACTGCAAGCGCTAGATCGACTCACTCGTAACTACACCTATCTCAGTCAAGAGGAACCGCCTCTCGAAGAAATTGTTAAGCTTGTCGTGATATCACCATTACTAGATGTAGCAGGTTTCTATCAATTTCCTTTTTTGGTAAAAGCAGAAGTAAGTACTAATATCGAGGTTAGTGACGAAGCCAATGCCATGGTGGTTCAAGGCAGAATTGATATTTTGGTAATCCAAGATAGTTTTTGGGTTTTGGTGATCGAATCAAAGCCAGCTAGGTTAGACGTTACCGCAGGAATTCCTCAAGCACTCACCTACTTGTTGAGCGCTCCTAAGTTGCAGTCAAGTTGCTATGGAATGGTTACAAACGGGAGAGAAATATTATTTTTAAAATGTGATCGCCATCAAGATGTCCCGCAATATACGCGATCGCATACTTATCGGTTACTAGAAAATACAGCAGAACGAATC
>JAYTWB010000346.1:0-2630 GCA_043743655.1 Cyanobacteriota bacterium
AAAAGCTACGACAAAACCTTCAAGAAGAAAATCAATTTTATCGGGCGGTACTCAATGGCGATCGCGCTCCGATTTCGGCGGCTAAAGTCGCGGCTATTCCTGCGGATGTCTTGGCTCTAGCGCGTAATCGTGAAGCACTTACCTCTGAAGCTCAGCTTTATCGAATGCAGGTTAATGGTAGCGGTGCAAGTCTTTCTAACGATCAGCAAGATCGGCTTACAGCTAATCAAGCAGAGCTAGGTTCTCGTTCTCAAGCTGCCGAAGCAAGTATTACGCAGTCCATTGAGCAATTGAACCAAACGCAAATTAAACGGGCTGGTCGTCAAGATTCTCTGAGTATCAGTCAAAAAATTCTTAATGACCTTAAAAAGGTCGCTGATGAGGGTGGAATTTCTAAGATTCAATATCTCAAACAACAGGAAGAAGTTAATAATACTCAGTCTGAAATTCGGCAACTTGCACAGGAGGAAATGCGTCTTAAGGCTGCGATCTCGGAAGGGCGCTCTCGACTCACCAATACTTTTGACACTACTCGCAAAGAGTTGACTGTGCAGATTGGTGACAATACTAAGCGGATTGCCGAAATCGATAGTCAATTTACTAAAGCTTTAGTGGATAACAGTAAGCGTCTTGCCGAAATCGAGGGACAAATTAAGCAATCTGAAGTTGCCTTGCAATATCAAGATCTTCGCGCTCCTGTTGCAGGAATTATTTTTGAATTAAAAGCGGGGTTGGGCTATGTGGCGAATACGAATACTAGTGAGAGTGTTCTCAAAATTGTTCCTGATGATCAATTGATTGCTAAGGTTTATATCACTAATCAAGATATTGGTTTTGTGAAGGAAAATATGCCTGTTGATGTGCGCTTGGATTCTTTTCCTTTTAGTGAGTTTGGCGATATCAAGGGTACGCTGATCTGGATTGGTTCTGATGCTTTGCCTCCCGATCAGGCTAATCCTACCTATCGCTTTCCCGCAAAAGTACAACTCAAACAGCAATCTCTAGTGATTAATGAGCGCGAGATTCGTTTGCAGTCGGGTATGTCTCTTACCGCTAATATTAAAATTCGCGATCGCTCTGTCATTAGTCTCTTTACTGATTTCTTTGTCAAAAATACTGAGAGTCTTAAATTTGTTCGTTAATCTAAAACCCAGGGTAATGTTGCAGATTTGTTGAAAGGAGGATAAGATTTGGGGAGAAAAAAAGAACAAAAGATATGGTGACAGAAGCAGTCGAATGTCCAACTTGTGGAGGTATAGATATCTACAGACATGGATATAGTGCTACAGGCAAAAAAAGGTATATATGCCGCAATGACAATTGCACTCGTAAGACCTTCATTATCGATTACACCTACCAAGGGCACTTGCCCAAAGTGAAGCAACAAATAGCCGATATGGCAATCAATGGCAGTGGGATTAAGAGATACGGGGAGAGTATTGGGTATCAGTCCAACAACTGTGATCAAAGAATTAAAAAAAGCAGGAAGACATAGAACCAGTCAATTATCCTTTGCTAGAACAACTAGATACTCAAGCACTTGATGTAGATATTTATCGAGTTGCAGATGTGGAGATGGATGAGATGTGGAGTTTTGTTGGTAGCAAAAAACAGCAAAGATGGTTATGGCAAGCTATTGACCACGCTACAGGGGTAGTTTTAGCTTATGTATTAGCTCCGCATCAGGATTACGCTTTAGGCTTATTGATGCAACTCCTAACACCTTTTGGAATTATTCGATTTTTTACTGATGCTTGGGGTGCATATGAGCGGATATTAGACCCTGAGAGTCATCTGATTGGCAAGAAAAATACTCAGAGAATTGAACGCAAACATCTAACTTTGCGAACTCGGATTAAGCGAAAGAGCGAGAAAGACGATTTGCTTTTCTAAATCAGTTTTGATGCACGATATCGTAATTGGTCTGTTTATCAATCACCATGGATTTTCCATTCTTTACTAATATCTTTTTCAACAAGTCTGAAACACTACCAGATAACGAGGCTTAAGATTGAGAAAATGGAAGCTTTGAGTGAGGCGCTTTTAGATTTTACTACTATTGCCGATTTGGATCGCTGGTTGGAGGAGCATAAATAAGAATGTTGAGTGGGATCAAGAATTCTAAATTTAGAACGACTTTGCGCCATTTCAGCTACCAACTAAAATATCAAGAATTGTAAATACCTCGTGGAGTATTATTTCGGCTGATTCGAGAAAGATTACTGTGTCGGCGCGGATTGGTTCGAGGAGAAGTTCGGATGGTTCGAGTTTGGTGAGGTTGATGGGGCTTCCCAATAGCCAACTGGCGAAGTCGCTGGGGAAGGTTTCGGCTAGGAATTTGCAGGTGTTGTCAAAGCTCATTGTTGGATTTTATCATCTTAGGCTTTGTTGTTTAATGATTTTTGCGATCGGGCTAATCTTGCTCCCACCCGAATATAACTGGACTCGTAACCTCATAAATATCTGGGGTCAATTCCCATTCGATGGAGTGAACTCCAACTCCACAGACCTCAGTACCATCTCCACCAGCACCTTCATGAGTATAGAAGTAAATACCTAATTCAGGACAAATATAATTACTCTCACTGTCGTCATATAGCACTTTAATTTTTTTGTCAACCAATCCTTTA
>JAYTWB010000347.1:0-2036 GCA_043743655.1 Cyanobacteriota bacterium
CCAAGTCCTTGCCAATCTCCGTATTACAAACAAACTTCACCCCCTCTTGCTCAAGGATATGCAAGCGGCGCAACACCACTTTTTCTTTGTCTAACTTCATGTTAGGAATGCCATACATCAGCAATCCACCTGGGCGATCGCTACGTTCATATACCGTCACCCAATGCCCCGCCTTGTTAAGTTGCGCCGCCGCACTAAGTCCCGCAGGACCAGAGCCAATCACGGCAACTTTCTTACCTGTCCGCCGTGCAGGAGGTTCAGGGACGATCCAGCCTTCTTCCCAGCCTTTGTCGATAATCGAATACTCGATATTCTTGATTGTCACAGGCGGATTAGTAATCCCCAACACACAAGAACCTTCACAAGGCGCGGGACAGACTCGTCCTGTAAATTCGGGGAAATTATTAGTTTTGTGTAAGCGATCAAGAGCTTCACGCCATAGTCCCCGATAAACTAAATCATTCCATTCTGGGATCAGGTTATTGACTGGACAACCACTCGCCATGCCACTGATCAGATTACCCGTATGACAAAAAGGTGTGCCACAGTCCATGCAACGAGCGCTCTGTGTTCGGAGATTTTCATCGGGCATGTGGAGATGAAATTCATCCCAATTTTTGATGCGATCGCTTGGTGATATTTCAGACGGTGCTTCGCGAAGGTACTCAATAAACCCTGTAGGCTTGCCCATAGTTATTTTTTAATTCAAATGCTGAATGATCAGATCATAGTACGAACTCAGATACTAAGTAGCTCAGCATGATTAAAAAAACAAGCGTAGATCGTGAATTGATAGGAAAGCTGGCGATTCACGATCTGCGCTTTTAGCAATAGGAGCTAATATCTTCACCGCAATCGTCAGCTAAGAAACAGAGGGCGCGAAATCTTAGCCCAACAAATTCATTAAAAAGTGGATTTAGTTTGCAGAGGGGTGGAATATAGATAATCGGATGACCAAATATTTTGATCGTGCGCTCGAATGGACATTGAGCAGGAATTAGCTTTGCGATCAAATGAGCAGTCTGTGATTTTTGGATTGCAAAGTTATCAATCTTGTTGCGTAAAGGTTTTAATAGATCGAAGTTTGCTTTAGATTGAGAGCTTCCGATATACGGACTTTCCTCGCCAAATCCTGTGCTGTTAATACTTGACATGTTCACCAAACGCTCTTTTGAATCAGAGTATGTACTTTAAAAGCATTTACGTTACCAATCGTAACATAAACACTTTAGACGAAGTGTGAGATAACCTATTGTTCATCCTTATGTATGAGCCTATGGATAAGACTGCATATGCAACTAGGATGACAGTGTTTTATCTATAGCTTTCATCAGCCTTTATCAATCTAAGGTGTGGTCAAAGTGTACCCAATTATATTTATTTACTATGTATCAGCGATCGCTAAAGTCTAAAAAACACCCAAAAACTCAAAAAAAAGGGGCGTAAAGCGCCCCTTTTTTTTTGAGTTTTTGGCTCAGACTCGGCTAGGTATTGGACCGCGACGATCAGCGATAGTTGTTGAATCTTGCAAAAACTGGCGCAAATGTTGAACGTGAGGATTATCAGCAAAGGTGACTAGCTTCTGAAGTGCTTCGACTAGAGTCAAGTCTTGATGATAGAGCAGTCGAAAGGCAGACTTAAGCAACTGTTGAGTTTGCTGATCTAAGCCCGCACGATCAATACCAACCCGATTAAGAGTCCGAACCCGTGATGGATTGCCCTCAACTAATGTGTAAGGAGGGACATCACGCTCGATTCGACTCATGCCACCCACCATTGATAGGCGACCGATTCGCACAAACTGATGCACACCCAAAACTCCACTAAGTCGCGCATGGGACTCAATATGCACATGCCCAGCTAGGGCGACCCCATTAGCAATGATCACTCGATCTTCGATTTCACAGTTATGCCCCACATGGACATAAGCCATCAATAGGTTGCCGTTACCAATGCCAGTGACTTCATTAACTTCATTGGCACGATTAATCGTCACATACTCACGGATACGATTGTCATTGCCGATCTGGACGAGG
>JAYTWB010000348.1:0-2059 GCA_043743655.1 Cyanobacteriota bacterium
TGTTTGATTCTAGGGACATTGGAGGCTCGATTCAGGACTATTACTATTTTGCAAAAAAATGGCGGTAAATGTAACATTAAACCCCAAAATTATCAGCGGCACTTTGTGCCGCTGATAATTTTGGGATGGTTTAGGGTTTGGATAGGCTGGAGAACATGAAAAACAATGAAAAACTTGGAATCACATCAAATTTGGATGAATCAGGCGATCGCTTTGGCGCGTGAAGCAGGAGCGATCGGGGAAATCCCTGTGGGTGCGGTGATTGTGAATAAAGCGGGTGAAGCGATCGCTACAGGCATAAATCGCAAAGAGCGAGACCATGATCCGACTGCCCATGCTGAGATCGTGGCGATCAGAGCAGCGGCGCGGGTGCTACGCGATTGGCATCTGACGGGCTGTACTTTATATGTGACTCTAGAACCTTGCCCGATGTGTGCGGGCGCAATTTTACAATCTAGGCTTAGCACTTTAGTTTATGGGGCTGATGATCCCAAGGCGGGAGCGATTCGCACGGTGGCAAATTTGCCTGATAGTCCAGTATCTTTTCATAAGCTGGAAGCGATCGGGGGAATCTGTGAACAAGAATGTCAAGAGCTATTGCAAAGTTGGTTTAAAAATCTTAGAGATAGAGTTGGATAAAAATCATTTGGTGCATAAATCATTTAGTGCATAGAGCATTTAGGCGATCAACAATATCGCTCTCCTTGCTAGCCGCAGTGCCTAAATCTTGCTTTGCCTTGTCCACTGCATTTTTGTCTTTTGCCTCGATCGCTTTAACTTGAGCTTTTAGAGACTGGGATATATCAGCATACATACCCAATAGTTGGATTTGCTGTTCCTTAAGCTTTGAGTCTTGAATCGTGATCGCCTGTACCTCAACACGAATTTGATCGATATTTTCAGAAAGCTGGACAAACCCCGAACTATCTTTAGGCACAGCCAGTGATTTGGCTTTATTGGCAACAACAACTATTTTGTTGCATTGAGAAATCTTGTTTTCCCCACATCCGTAAAGTGCAAGTCCGCAGGTTAGAGCCATAATGCTAAGAGCAGTGGAGCGATTGAGGTGCTTGGATAAGGAGTTGGGAAAGTATTTGTGAAATTGCATTATTGTTGGGGGCGGGTAGTCCAAACTTGGTGTTGTCGTGTCTAAAAATTCTAAAATGTTTTGGTGTTTATATCACTATGCCAAAATCGGTTGTAAAGCTTGTTGATTTTGTAAATACTCGAAGACGAGTAATTTGTAGTTCAGCGATCGCTTCCTGATTTGGTGACTTGGCTGGCGTAACCTCGAACACTTAAAAAGTTAACTGCTACAATGACCATAAGTAATTATTTATGAAATGTTGCTGTATGGACTATCACAAGATCATCACGATTGAATCTGGAAAGCGTAGCGGTAAACCTTGCATAAGAGGGATGCGAATTACTGTTTACGATATTTTAGAGTATCTAGCTGGGGGAATGACAGAATTAGAAGTTCTGGAAGATTTTTCTGAGCTTACTTTGCAGGATATTAAGGCTTGTCTGAGTTTTGCGGCTGAACGTGAAAAAAGGTTGTTTGTCGCTGCATTATGAAACTGCTTCTGGATGAGAACTTATCAGATCGGATAGTTTATAGGATTGGCGATTTATACCCTGAGTCTACACATGTTAAGACTTTAGGACTGATACATACTGATGATGCTTTGATCTGGAAATATGCTAAGGAAAACAATTTTGTGATTGTTTCCAAAGATTCAGACTTTCATCAACGGAGTTTGCTGTATAGTCATCCTCCCAAGTTCGTTTATCTTCGCATTGGGAATAGCCCAACTACTAGAATTGTTGAGATATTGAGGGATAACCTTGAGCTTATTACTGAGTTTTTTGATAGTGAATCAGAGAGTATTTTGGTTTTAGGTTGATTTATTCATATTCTAAAAGTTGATAGCGAAGAAGAATAGAACTGTAGGGGCAGAGCATTCCCACCACAATCTACAAATTTTAAAATAATCTTCTTTTGGGAATGTTCTGCCCAAACCCTCACAACGCATGGAAAATTTGTCTGTCACCGCAG
>JAYTWB010000349.1:0-1948 GCA_043743655.1 Cyanobacteriota bacterium
TGTAAATAAATTGGCGGACGCACATAGACCATCTTATTTTGCAAAGGTGGTAAATCAATTGGTTTAGGCAAAACATCTTCGTAAGGAATCTTCGCTAATAAGTGATGGATACAGTTGAGCCGCGCTCGGCGTTTATCATCAGCATCGATCGCATACCAAGGGGATATCTGCGTATCGGTTGCATTGAACATATCATCCTTTGCTTTAGAATATTCCACCCAACGCGATCGCGCTTCTAAATCCATCGGGCTAAACTTCCAGCGTTTGCGCGGGTCTTTAATCCGATCTTGAAATCGACTTTCTTGCTCGCTATCATTAACCGAAAACCAATACTTGATTAAGATAATCCCCGATCGCTGAATCATATCTTCAAACTCAGGACAAGATCGCAAAAACTCCACATACTCCTCATGGGTACAGTAACCCATAACATGTTCCACGCCTGCGCGGTTATACCAACTGCGATCGAAAAGCACCATCTCACCCGCCGCAGGTAACTCGGCAGTATATCGCTGAAAATACCATTGAGTGCGTTCTTGATCTGAAGGCTTGCCCAGCGCCACGATTCGACAAATTCGAGGATTTAGAGATTGGGTAATACTTTTAATCGCGCCACCCTTACCTGCTGCATCTCTTCCTTCAAAGAGAACGACAACTTTTAACCCTTGATGTTTGACCCATTCTTGTAGTTTTACGAGTTCTATTTGTAAGTCTTCAAGCTCCTTTTCATATATCTTTTTTGATAGCTTCGGCAAGTCAGACAACTTAGTATCGCTAACACGGTCAGTCTGGTCGGTGGCGTTATCCAAGCGATCGCTAAAATCTTTCAAGGACTTTTCTAGAAAAAGATCAGAATTATAAGAGGATTTTTTAGAAGATTTCTTTGACTTGCTGCCTTTATTATTCTTAGACATATGCTTATTTCTCTTTTTATCAAATTATATCAAAAAAGAAAAATGGACGCGAAGCGTCCATTTTTCTTTTTTGGTATAATTATTAGCGACCAATGCCAATATACTTATAGCCCAAAGCTTCAAGAGCTTTGCCATCAAGGAAATTACGCGCATCGATAATTACTGGATGCGCCATCAAAGTCAGCATTTTTGCATAATCAATCGCTAAAAACTCTTGCCAATCGGTAACTAAAACTACTGCATCACAGCCATCAGCTAAGCGTTCTAAATCTGTCTCCACAATCACGTTAGAAAACCCTTCCCGCAATCCAGATTGGGAAACAAGCGGATCGTAAGCCTTAACTCGCGCTCCTAAACGACTAAGTTGATCGATCAATGTCAATGCAGGTGCATCCCGCATATCGTCAGTGTCAGGCTTAAAAGTCATGCCTAATAAACCAATAGTTTTACCTTTGAGGATTTTGAGAGCTTGCTGCAACTTCTCAACTACGAGAGTCCGCTGAAGTTCATTTACGCGGACACAAGCTTTCAAAATTTCGGTGGAATATCCATAATCCTCAGCGGTATAAATCAAGGCTGAGACATCTTTCCCAAAGCAAGAACCACCCCAACCAATCCCCGCTTGTAAAAACTTCGAGCCAATCCGCGAGTCTAGCCCAATGCCACGCGCCACTTCGGTCACATCTGCACCAACGCGATCGCAAATATTCGCGACTTCATTGACAAAGCTAATCTTAGTTGCGAGAAATGCATTTGCCGCATACTTAATCATTTCGGCTGAGTTCAAATCTGTGACCACAACAGGCACGGGAGGCGAGTTTTTGTCATGGGCAAAAGAGCGATTAATAATTGGTGTATAAAGTTCTTGCATCAATTTTAGAGCGCGATCGCTGCCACTGCCAACGACAATGCGATCAGGATTGAATGTATCGTAAACTGCTACGCCTTCGCGCAAAAACTCTGGATTACTAACTACATCAAACTGAATCTGATCAATATTATCCTTGCCTGCCATGCCATCAAGCACAATCATC
>JAYTWB010000350.1:0-2187 GCA_043743655.1 Cyanobacteriota bacterium
AAAATGCGATCGCCCCTAATCTCATCACAAAGCGATCACCTAAAATATCCGCACTCTCACCCCACAAGCGATCGCCCCTCAACAAATCAACAATATCAAACAGCGATCGCCCCTAATCTCATCACAAAGCAATCGCCCCAAATATCCACATTCCCAGCAAACAAGCGATCGCCCCTCAACAAACCAACAACATCAAACAGCGATCGCCCCTAATCTCACCAAAAAGAGATCGCCTAAAGATCAAAATCAAATTGGTTAAAGGTTTCATTCGTTGAAGTAGAAGAATAGCATTCATCTACAGTCCAAGTAGTGGGAACCTTAACCCAAAAAATTGAATTATGATGTGTAAGCCATCCGTCTACATCATTACAATCTGCCACTAATTCGTGTGGGCTAAATGCAAAAGTGTTGAATTGAGCAAACAAAACTATAAAAAGTGCTGCAACAGCATCAATTGTATTTTTTAAGTTTGCACAATGAAATTCAGTAGATCGGTTGTGTTTTACGTTGTTGTATTCTTGATACCAATTTAATGTTAATGAATCACAGTTTGACCAGCATGAGAATGGTTCTAGAAGTAATGGTTTATTAGCCCAAACTGTCAACTGTATTTTGTATTCTAATAAACGAGTTGCCTTCTTGATATTTTTGTAGTCTCCAATTTTTAAATTTTTTCCACAACGGCTTAAATTTTTTTCACAACGGCGATATAGATTCTCGCACAGAATTAATTTACAATTGCTCTCAAACTCAGTAGATGCGCGAAGAAAGATTTCGTATAGCCTAGTAGAAAATGTGGTTAGATTTCTATCGTCTGGTTCAATGAAATCGAATATCTGACGTAAATCTTTCTCTATCGTATGATAGGTGCGTATAGCGGTTATCTGATTTGTAGCAAAGTCAGAGCTCAAAAGATACGACCGATCAATAGAACCAATAATCCAAGAACCATGCGGATTATCAAAAGGTCGAGCAATTCTCTTATATGGATTATTTAGTGTCATATTGTTTAACTTTTATTTCGTCTTGTATATTTTAGAAGTGGAACAATTTGCTTAACATAATTCCTGTTTATCAATATGGCAAATATCAATATAGAGATCGCCTATACTCCTCTTAATATGCAACTACGAAGTAACAAGTTTGGAGATTAGTGGTAGTGCCAAACGAGTACCGAGTAATATTTGTGATGCTGCTAATACTAGGGGCGATGAGAATAGAGGAACTGATATAGGAGGAAAAATAGAAATGGCTAAAATAGTTAGTGTGTAAAATGCTGCTGTACTGATAGCAGTTTTTATAGCTGACTGCTGAATATATCCGATAAACTCATCAATTGTAATTTCTCCCCTCGCGAGTTCAATTGCATGGACTCCATTCTCTGCAATTTCATCGATTAAAACTGCTATAACAGTAGTCTTAGTTCCAAGTTTGAGAACAGTTTTACTATTCTGAACAACAGCTTCCTCTCCATTACGGAGCATACTGCGAATGATTTCAATTTGTTTTGCGTCAGCACTACCACGCGCTCTGTTTACTTTGCCATTTTCCCAGAAAATATTTTTAGGCTCAGCACTGCCTCCATTAGCACGACTTATGATGTGACTACCTTCTTTTTTATTTGTAGCTAACCAAGTACGAACTTTCTTTTCACTGTTTTCCAATAGAGTTGTGACTGGTATTTTCTTAAACAGTTGAAATGCTTCTTCATAAGACCGCTTACCGCCTTTCATACCTGCTGTTCTCATTCTGTCTGCAACTACAGGCATTTCCTGTAAAAGTTGAGAAAAATCTTGAGGGATTTTTTGAAGAGATTGGCTAATTGTAATGTGTGTGATAGCCTCACCAATCACTAAGCTGTATAAATCGACATTATCAAAAATATCTGATGATTGTTGATAAGCTTCCTGAGTTGCTTTACTGGCGTTACTCAATACTGATATTAAGCTGCTATACAAATCAACGATGTCCGCTTGAGAAATTGTTATATCTGGCAGTTCAATATTCTTAATTTCTTCAAAAAAGTTAGAAAAGCTAGGAAGATTTATATCAGGCAATTGAACGTTACCAGTAGCCTTTGAGATTTGATCCTTAGTCTGATCAATAAATTTACCTGCATCGTTAATTTTAGTCTGAATATTTATTTGTGGAATACTCAAACCAAATGTATTAATCGCATAGACTGGA
>JAYTWB010000351.1:0-4599 GCA_043743655.1 Cyanobacteriota bacterium
AAACTTTAGGATTGGCTCTAGGCAGTGGTGGAGCCAGAGGATGGGCTCATATCGGTGTAATTAAGGCTTTGACCAAAGCCGAAATCCCGATTAGTTATATTGCTGGCTCTAGTATTGGGGCTTTTGTCGGCGGAGTATGTGCCGCAGGAGAACTCACTGCCTTAGAAGTATTTGTGCGTGAACTAGATTGGAAAATCATGCTTTCTTATTTTGATCTAGTGTTTCCTAAGCAAGGACTTTTAGACGGTAATAAAATCTATGATTTGCTGACTGAGCATATTAAAAATCTCAAAATCGAAGAAGCTCCAATTCCTTTTTGTTGTGTGGCGACAGATTTAGTCTCTGGGCAAGAAGTGCGGTTGCAATCGGGTTTGATGGCAGATGCGATTCGAGCCAGTATCTCTATGCCAGGAGTATTTACACCTTTTAGGAAAAATGAGCTATATCTCGGTGATGGTGGCATCGTCAACCCTGTACCTGTAAATGTCGTCCGCGAGATGGGTGCAGATGTGGTGCTAGCCGTGAATCTTAATCGCAATTATGTAGCGGAAGTGGTCGAAAGTCCTAAGTTAGAAGAGCTGGCAGCGGAAGAAGAAATTCCTGAAAGTAAGACAGAACCAGAATTTGTCAGCGTAATTAAGGCTCAGTACAACAGTTTGACTGAAAAATTTAAAACCAAGTTAGAACAATGGTCGCCTTCAGAAAGTCCTCAAATTAATATCTTTGACATTATCGGCACAACAATCAACATCATGGAGCAGAAAGTCACCCAACTAAATCTGGAGATTGATGTGCCTGAGTTGTTAATTGAACCAGATTTAAGTAAATTTGGGATTTTTGATTTTCATCAAGCTGATTTAATCATCGAAGAAGGCTATCAAAAAACTCGGCGATGTATTCCTAAGCTGCGAGAAATTTTAGCTGACTAGTTGATTTAGATAATTTTGCAATCCTGATAGAGCTTCTTAAACTTTTGCTGCTGCGTATGGTGGTCAACAATCGGCAGAGGATAATCGCGTTTTTTGCACTGGTGCGGTGGAATATTGCCACTTAATAATTCGGCGATCGTTAAACCGCGCAATTCAGGCAACCAACGCAAAATATATTCACCTTCAGGATCGTATTTACGCGCTTGCGAAGCAGGATTAAAAATCCGCAACGGTTTTGGGTCCATGCCACTAGAGGCGCTCCATTGCCAACCGCCATTATTTGCGGTGAGGTCGCCATCGAGTAACTTTTGCATGAAGTACTTTTCGCCCCACTGCCAATTGATCATCAAATCTTTAGTCAAAAAGCTCGCCACGATCATCCGACAACGGTTATGCATCCAGCCAGTTTGATTTAGTTGTCGCATCGCCGCATCGACAATCGGATAGCCTGTCCGCCCCTCACACCAAGCCACAAAATTCTCTTGATCATCTTCCCAAGGAAAGTTTTGCATTTGCGGACGATATGCGCCTGTCTCTAATTTGGGAAAGTAAAAAAGCACATGTTGATAAAATTCACGCCATGCTAATTCTTGTTGCCATGTGGTGATCCCGATTGATTCTTCTTCGCTACGGCTCCGTTGCTCTGCCGCGATCGCATATTCCCAAACTCGTCTGATCCCGACTGTCCCAAATCGTAAATGGGGGCTAAGTGTCGATGTACCTGCATGGGCGGGCAGGTCGCGCTCAGTTTTGTAACCCAAAATCCCCTCGCGATCGCAAAAGCTGATGAGTAACTCTAAAGCTGCGGCTTCGCCAGATTTGGGTAAATTAATGTCATTAATAAAACCTAGTTCGCGCAAGCTAGGCAAGCTGATTGTCGGTAGATTTTCATAACTAGCTAAACCTGTTAATTTCTGCGGGGCATCAACAGGTTTTGGTTTTGGTTTGTTTTGCCAATTACGCCAAAATGGCGTGTAAACCTTATAGGGTTCCCCCGCTTGTGTGGCGATCGCATCAGGCGCAATCAAGCCAATATCAGTAAAACTTTGGACTTTGATTCCCAGTTTTTGCAAGGCAAGAGTTGCTTCGCGATCGCGCTTAATGGCAAAGGGTTCAACATCTTGATTAAAAAATACATGACTTGCCGAAATTGCTGTCGCTAACTCACAAATTGCTGCGATCGGCTGACCATGCATAAACAGTAAGTCACTCCCCAAACGGCGATAGTTGGCTTGCAACTCACGCAAACAACCCAACATAAAATCAACCTTGCTGCCCTCAGTAACACCATCATCAAGAATATCAGGATCGAAAATAAATATTCCCAGCACAACTCCGCGCTCCCCGACTTGAGCGATCGCCTCACTAAGTGCAGGATTGTCATCAATTCGTAAATCTCGGCGATGCCAGACTAGAGCCTTTTCATTCATATACTATTTTTTTACTGTTTTTTCAGTGCTAGAAACTTAGATCACATACCCATTATCGCGTCAATTCCAAGATTTTCCTGCCTCTTTCCGTGTAAAAAAGTCCCAAAAATCAAGCCCCAAAAGTAAAAGAAACCCAAAGCGTCACCTTTACTTTTGGAGTATATGTCAGGGAACCATGAATATTTCGCTCCTAAAACATAAATTCTCAGTTAAATAATTGTCCAACATCTCAAAGTTTATGGTTGGATAGAAAAGTTGCCTTACCCTTAGCCTTAGGGTCATCAGCAGAACTGCCTTAAGACAACGTAACCATTCAGGAATAATTCTATGCAAACAAATGTTGCTAATCAGACCAGCAATATTACGGTAGAAGACGATCGCACAGGTTTAAGTATTGAAACCCTCAAGCGAGCCTTTGCCGATAACCTGTTTTACATTCAAGGCAAACTTGGCTCTCAGGCAAACTTCACCGACTATTACATGGCGCTATCGTTCACAACACGCGATCGCCTGTTACAACGTTGGCTGCAAACGCTCAAGGTTTACCACGAACAAGATATCAAGACCGTCTATTACCTCTCGGCCGAATTTTTAATGGGGCGGCATCTCGGAAATAGCTTAATCAACCTTGACTTGTACGAATCAATCGCCCAAGCCGTCAAAGAATCTGGACTGGACTTGACCGAATTGCTAGAACAAGAACCCGATCCAGGGCTTGGCAACGGTGGTTTAGGACGCTTAGCTGCTTGTTTCCTTGATTCACTAGCTACGCTAGAAATTCCTGCGATGGGTTACGGCATTCGTTACGAATTTGGCATTTTTAACCAATCAATCCAGCATGGTTGGCAGGTCGAGATTCCTGATAAATGGTTGAAATGTGGCAACCCATGGGAAGTTGTCCGCTACGAATCCACCGTTCAAGTCAAATTTGGTGGACATACCGAAATCTATAATGACGATCGCGGTCGTCCACGTACCCATTGGATTCCGGGCTTTACCGTTGAAGGGGTTCCCCACGATACACCCGTTCCTGGTTATCAAACTAATACCGTGAACACCCTCCGACTCTGGAAAGCCGAAGCAGGTGAAGACTTTAACTTCCAAGCTTTTAACTCTGGCGACTATGACGGCGCGGTTGCCACGAAAATTAAATCAGAAACGATTTCTAAAGTTCTTTATCCTAACGACAACACCCCTCAAGGTCGTCAGTTACGCTTAGAGCAGCAATTTTTCTTCGTTTCCTGTTCACTCCAAGACATCATCCGCCGCCATCTCAAAAAATATGGTCGTTTGGACAATCTCGCCGATCATGCCGCCGTTCAGCTAAACGATACCCACCCCGCGATTAGCATTGCCGAGATGATGCGCTTGCTGGTAGATGAATATCATCTGTTCTGGGATGAAGCATGGCGGATTACGCAAAGCACCTTTGCCTATACTAACCATACACTCATGCCTGAGGCGTTAGAAAAATGGGGCGTTCCTCTATTTGAGAGCCTTTTGCCACGTCATTTAGAAATCATCTATGAAATCAATCGCCGCTTCTTGCTAGATGTGGAGACTTGGTTTCCGGGAGACGAAGAGTTACTATCGCGCCTATCGATTATCGAAGAAGGCAGCAGTAAAAAAGTCCGCATGGCGAACCTAGCTACAGTTGGTAGTCATGCGGTCAATGGTGTGGCGGCGTTGCACACCGAACTGCTCAAACAAGATGTCTTAAAAGATTTCTATAAACTTTGGCCTGAGAAGTTTAACAACAAAACCAATGGAGTCACCCCACGCCGTTGGGTATTGCTAGCCAATCCTGCCCTATCAGAATTGATTACCGAAAAAATTGGTGATACTTGGCTGAAGCATCTTGATGAACTTCGTAAACTCGAAGCTTTTGTTGATGACAAGGATTTTCGCGATCGCTGGCGAGCAATTAAGCGCGCTAACAAGCAAGCACTTGCTGATTACATCACAACCCACAATGGGGTGGAGATTGATGTTAATTCAATCTTTGATATCCAAGTGAAAAGGATACATGAGTACAAGCGTCAACATCTTGACCTACTGCACATCATCGGGCTGTATCTGAGGATCAAGCAAAATCCAAGCATCAACATCACTCCTCGCACTTTTATCTTTGGTGGTAAGGCGGCTCCCGGATATACGATGGCGAAGCTGATCATCAAAGCGGTCAATGCTGTGGCTGATGTGGTCAATCGCGATCCTGATGTGCAAGGACGAATTAAGGT
>JAYTWB010000352.1:0-2615 GCA_043743655.1 Cyanobacteriota bacterium
AATGATTGTAGTGGCAAAATTTTGCGCGATCGCATAAATTGCAAATAGCAAACTGGTCTGAAAATCGTCTAACTTGAACTGTCTGCCATAGAGATACAAAACAGGGATCAGAATTGTGAAACTAAGGGAATTAATAAAAGATATGAGGGCGATAATCCAAAAATTACGATTCATGTTGTCTCAAATATTTTTCACTTCCCAATTCATTTAATTTTTCTTGCTTTGCCATAACCATATCGGCAAGAGATTGACGATAGGTGATTACTTGCTCAAGAAGCTGCGGATCGTGACTGGCTAAAATCTGGACGGCTAGCAGACCCGCATTATCAGCATTGCCGATCGCGACAGTTGCGACAGGGATTCCTGTTGGCATTTGCACAATCGAATAGAGCGAATCTACGCCGTTAAGCTGTCTAGTGGACACAGGTACACCAATCACAGGTAGAGGTGAAAGCGCCGCCACCATTCCCGGTAAATGTGCGGCTCCACCTGCTCCTGCAATAATTACTCTGATGCCGCGAATATGTGCATTCTTTGCGAATTCCACCATTCGCTCTGGAGTCCGATGTGCGGAGATAATCGCGACTTCGTGGGGAATATCAAATTTTTGGCAGATAGCGATCGCGCCTTGCATAGTTGGCAGATCGGAGTCACTGCCCATGATGATGCTGACTTGTGGTTGATTTTGCGATTGATTGTTCATGATCCTTGGTTACGTTACAGGCAAGGGGCTTAAGCCCCTTGTTAAGAAAATGATTAGGCAGAGGTTGATGATGCAAACTCTTGTTGCTGTTCATTGAGTTGCTGACTGAGTTGTTCAGGGATTAAATCAGTCTCTGGCTGAATTCCATCTGACTGAATTCCATTTAGCTGCATATTTTTAAGGCGATCGCTCTGCAAATCTAAGGCAGCTTTAATCAAACCTTGAAAAAGTGGATGGGGGCGACTAGGGCGAGATTGGAACTCAGGATGGAACTGAGTGGCAATGAAGTAAGGATGGCTAGGAAGCTCGATCGCTTCGACTAAGCGCCCATCGGGAGAAGTTCCACTAATCACATAACCTGATTCAAGGAAAAGCGATCGATAGGCATTGTTAAACTCATAACGATGGCGATGACGCTCATAAACGACTGACTCGTTATAGAGCCTATGGGTTAGCGTATTGGGGGCAAGACGGCAAGCATATAAGCCCAAGCGCATTGTACCGCCGAGGTTGACGACATCTTGCTGTTCAGGCAAAAGGTGAATGACTGGATTTGGAGACTCTGGGTCAAACTCAGCACTGTTTGCCTCGCCAAGTCCGCCCATATTTCTTGCCCAATCAATTACCGCGCATTGCATCCCTAAACACAAGCCTAAAAATGGAATTTGGCGATCGCGCGCATATTTCACTGCCGCGACTTTGCCATCCACACCACGATTCCCAAATCCACCAGGGACAACAATCGCATGAACATCTTTAAGGAATTTTTCCGCACCATAGGCTTCGATGTCTTCAGAATTAATCCAGCGTAAATTAACATTGCTATTAACCGCGATCGCACCATGCTTGAGGGCTTCAATCACCGAGAGATAGGCATCGGTCAAGCGCACATATTTACCAACGATCGCGACTTCCACATTATGCTCAGAGCGATATAGGCGCTCAACAAGAGTTTGCCAACTCCGCAAGTCAGGCTGACGCTGTTGCATACCGAGCAATCGTAATACTTGCTCTGCCAAGCCTTCGCGCTCCATCGCTAGCGGTACTTCATAGATACTTTTCACATCTTGCCCAGTCATTACGCACTCAGGCAAAACGTTGCAAAATTCAGATATCTTATCCTTAATATTTTGCGGCAATGGGCGATCGCTACGACAGACTAAAATATCAGGCTGAATCCCCACTGATTGCAACTCTTTGACAGAGTGCTGCGTGGGCTTAGTTTTCATCTCGCCCGCAGAGGCAATCCAAGGCATTAGCGTAACGTGCATATATACGACATTTTGTCGCCCCACATCTTTACGAAATTGGCGAATTGCTTCGATAAATGGCAATGACTCAATATCGCCAACCGTACCGCCGATTTCCACAATTACGAGATCGGGATTACCATTTTTAGCAACGCGATGAATTCGCTCTTTAATTTCATTAGTGATATGCGGGATCACCTGCACCGTGCCGCCCTGATAATCACCACGCCGTTCCTTATTGATCACGCCCTGATAAATTGCACCTGTGGTGACATTACTCAGCTTCGACATCGATGTATCGGTAAAACGTTCGTAATGCCCTAAGTCAAGGTCAGTTTCTGCGCCATCTTCGGTGACAAAAACCTCCCCATGCTGGAAGGGACTCATCGTCCCTGGATCAACGTTGATGTAAGGATCGAGCTTTAAGATTGCGATCGAATAATCCCTAGATTTAAGTAATCGCCCCAAACTCGCGGCAACGATGCCCTTGCCAATACTAGAGACAACTCCGCCAGTCACAAAGATATACTTAGCCATAAAATTTCGTCATAATCTTGTAAACAATGCTTAACAAAGTGATTATATAGCTAATAGATATTTGCTGCGCTGATTAAAAACCCAGATAAATTTTTGAAAGCGCCGCGAAGCGGCGCTTTCAAAAA
>JAYTWB010000353.1:0-2221 GCA_043743655.1 Cyanobacteriota bacterium
CAGATGATTCAAGTCTTTGCGATCGCTTATGAGCCAGTTAATCGCAGTTTGTTTTTTGATTGTTTGTTGCAAATTGGGCTTAAGGATAAAGGGGATAAACATTTTACGACTGTTAGCTTAAAGAGCTATATTGATCGTTTTTTACAATTGAACTTACTTACCCAAGAGCGTTCTCAAGGGAATCAATGCAATTCTTTTTTGATCGATATTGCGGTGCGTGATGCTGTCCAGACAGGGAAATTTGCAGCAATTGTCAAGGCGATCGCCCTCAAAATACCTGTGCCGTTATCACGAATTGGCTCGCGCACTTTTACAAGCGAATCACAGTTTATTCGGGAAGTGAGGATTGGTATTTATCGTCAAGATATTGAGTTTGTCTCTAAGCAATTTGAGGACTTCTATCGATATGGAGGATATTCTCAACAAAAAATTACTCTAGATGCCATCTTATATCAAGTTTGTAATAATCCCTTCGATTCCGCTTGGTTCCAAACCTTAAATTCAGACTTTTATGAGATCGCATTAGTCACGATCTTGACTAATGGAATGCTGAAACTAAAACAAACCAACGAAGCTTGGACGCTCTTACGCAACTCATTTCAATCTCAAACAGATCAGGATCAAGATCAGGGCGATCGCTATCCAGATGCTTTACTGATGATTTTAATGGAACAGAGTCTATTGCGTGGTGACTTACAGACTGCTCAGGCTGCTTATGATCGCTTTTCTCCTGATCACAAAAGTGCTGGAGATGGTCTGCTAGGGTGGTTATATTTTGTTAAAGGCGATCGCGAAGCTGCGAGCGTCCAATTTCGGCAATCACTCAAAGCCATTAAAAAAGCAACGGGAAAGCGTCAAGTATTTTTTAGTGGTGAAGCAGGGCTATTTTTTGTGCTGGCGCTGATTCAAGAAGGTACGACTGAGAGTATGCGCGAAGCAGAAGGTTACACTGCCATCATGGCAAAGCAAACTAATCATTGGTTGCAAGTTACTTATGGCAGACTGCAAAGGGTATTAAAGTTTCAACTAGGCGATATCCCTCAAAAAGAACTGCTCACCAATGAATACATCTATAATTACACTGAGAACCATTGTCTAGAAGCATTTTTTAGCGCGCTCTGTCTTTATTGGGTAAATCCTGAAAAAGCAAGAATAGATTTATCAAGAATCTTAGAGCCAATGCTGAAGCAATCAGTTAATGCCGAATATCATTGGATATCGATGGAAACAGCCGAATTATTGGGCGAACTTTCCCCTGATTCTATCCATAAAAAACATGCCAAAAAGTTACGTCAAGGCAATCAAATCCCCACCATCGTCAACCTGATCCGTCCTCAAGAAACTTGGGAACTAAGTCTAAATGCTCTATTAAATCTCAGCAAATCACCACAGGATCAAGCAAAGTCAAGCAGCAATTCCCCACAGCGCTTAGTTTGGTTTCTGACATTTGCAAAGGGGGCTTATGCAGTGCAACCCAAAGAGCAGAAGATTAACGCTAAAGGCATATGGAGTGCGGGGCGTAATATCGCTCTCAAACGATTAAAGGAGAGCGTTCATGAGTTTTCTTATATGACTCCACAAGATATGAATGTTTGTTCGCATATACATACTGACTCCTATCATGGATATTATGGACAGAACCAGTATGAATTTGATGAAGATACAATTTGTGCTTTGATTGGACATCCATTAATATTTTGGGAAGACTCGCCGACAACTCATGTAGATATTGTTAAGGGTGAACCAGAGCTAATCGTCAAAACAGGGAAAGGCGATCGCCTGATTTTAGAATTTTCACCGCAGCTAAAAGATGGACAGACTTTTGTAATTACCAAAGAAAGCCCAACTCGGCTCAAAGTCACCCAAGTTAGCGAATCCCACAGGCGCATTACCGAAATCATCGGCAGGAAAAACCGTTTGGAAATTCCTGTAACTGCTAAAGAACGTGTCCTTGCGGCGATCCATTCTATATCCTCGATTGTCACTGTGCATTCTGACATCGGTGGCGGCGTGAGTGATGCTGAAGAAGTTCCCTCAGACAGCAAACCCCATGTGCATATTTTACCTGCGGGTGAGGGCTTGAAAGTTGCGGTGTTAGCGCGTCCGTTTGCGAGTGCAGGTGCTTACTATCGCCCAGGTGCAGGTGGTGCGACCGTGCTAGCTGAAATCGATGGCAAACGGTTACAAGCAACCCGTGATCTTAAAGAAGAGAAAAAACTTG
>JAYTWB010000354.1:0-3661 GCA_043743655.1 Cyanobacteriota bacterium
GATGACCAACTTCATGGGCGATCGCATAGGCTCTTGCAAAGTCCGCATCACCTCCAGCCGTTGCTTCTAGATATTTAAAGAAACCCATATCTAAATAAACTTTGCGATCAGCTGGACAATAAAATGGTCCAGCCGAAGTTTGGGCTGCCCCACAGGCTGAATTAACATAACCATTAAACAGCACTAATTTTGGAGCTTGGTAGTCACTTTTTAGTTGTTGTTTAAAGATGCGCTGCCAAGTATCTTCGGTATCACCCAAAATTGATTTAACAAATGCCGAATCGCGATCGTTAACAGGTGCTTTGGCTAGTCCCTGCGATGCGGGTGCAGTTTTGTTGTTAGACAGAAAACTTAAGATTTGAGCAGGATCAACTTTAAAGATGAGACCAGCAATTACGGCGATCACCATACCGCCAGCCCCTAACCCTCCTAACAAACCGACAGGTGAAGAACCAGAGCCAGATGAGCCGCCGCGCTCATCTTCGACATTATCGCTCTCACGCATTTCATCCCATTTCATATTGCTGATCCTGCTTTATGACATTTCATGATCGAGGATATAACGCTTTACACCTTAAAAAACCAAAAAAATTAGAGAGAAAGTAAAGCACAGTCTCTGATTTGCTCTCTGAAAATCAAGCACCCATACCAGAATATTGCTTAATTCCTCTACGCCATAGCCAACGGTTGACCACAAAAGAAATACCCATCCATCCTGCCATTACCATAACCCCTTGCCAAATATTCACGGCTTTACCGATCAAGATCGCGGAGGGAAAGTAAACCATATAAGGGAATGGAGTCCACATGATCAGATCGCGAACTAAAGTTGGAAATACTTCTAGCGGGGCAATTATGCCTGATAGAAATATATAAGCCAAAAACCAGAGCTGCTCGATCGCACTCGCGCGTTCTGTCCAAAAGGCAAGCAGTCCAAAATTATACTGAATAACAAATCGCAAAATAAAGGCAAGGATCACCATAAATGTGGCGATCAATCCCGATGATAGTGATGGTATCCAGAAGGATTGCGGGTAGAGTCCAAAAAATAGAGCTATTAAAACCACAAGTAATGGCAATCTTGCCCAACGTTCTGCAATATGGCTAATGAAATGATGCCAAAATGGATCGACTGGTTGCAATAAGCGATGTGAAAGTTGACCTGAAATCAGTTCTCTTTCAAAATCCCAAATCACCCAAACAATATTAAATTGACGAACTATAAATACGGCTAGAAAGTAACGGATAAATTCTAGGGAGGTTATGCCAAAGCTCCCATTTTCAGCAGCTTTTATCCAAGTTCCCATCAAAATAAATGGCAAGGAATTTGACAACACCCAGATAAAAAGTTCGGCTCGATATTCGAGCATATAAGCATAATAGGTTGCGAACAGCGTATTCGTAACACGAACTATATATCTGAGTTGCATATATCCATATAGTTAAATATTCGGCAGTGTTAAACAAGTTAGGATATGCGGCGCGAAGCGCCGCATATCTCGCATCAAAACCAGAGTGTGGGTCGAGGTCGGCAACCTATGCTGCTAGAAGTTAGTTACTGGGCTTTTGTTTTCTCAAGGACGAAATTACTAAGTGATCGCCTGACTGACTCAATCGGAATTTGGGCGATCGCTTCTGTGGCAAAAGCATAAGTCAGCAGATTTGCCGCACTCTCAGCATCGATCGCGCGACTTTGGAGATAGAAGATTTCCTCCGCATCGAGTTGGCTGACTGTCGCACCATGAGCGCATTTGACATTATCCGCAAAAATCTCTAACTGCGGTTTCGTATCCACTCGGGCTTTCGCCGACAGCAACAAATTGCGACTTAGTTGTGCCGAGTCAGTATGTTGGGCTAACTTCGCCACTTGGATTTTGCCATTAAAAACTGTATGAGAACGACCATCAGCAATGCACTTGTGCAGTTGTTTACTGGAGCCGTGCGGATAGTTGTGCGCGATCGCCGAATGCGTATCGGCAAGTTGTTCACCGTCAATAAAGGCTAGTCCAGTCAACGAAGTTTCTGTTTGTTCAGCCATCTGCTGCACGATCAGATTTTGGCGAGACAGCTTCGCACCGAGGCTAATTGATTGATTTTTATAGACACTATTTTTGGCTTGGGCGATCGCAGTTGTATTGATATGCACAGCAGCATTCCCTTGCCATTGCACCTCCGTCTGATTGACCTGCGCGCCATCAGCAAGCCAAACTTCTGTGACCGCATTTGTGAAGTAAGTCTGATCATCACTTCCTACAAATGTTTGCACAAAGGTTAAACTGCTGTGAGATTCGGCAATCACTAAGCAACGGGGTTGGGTTAATAATGCTCCCTCTTTTGACTGGGAGACAAAAATTAACTGGACAGGATTTTTAACCACCATGTCTTTCGGAACCAGAATAATCGCCACAGCTGCCATACAAGCAGTATTGATGCTAGTGAAATAATCATTCGCATCAGGATGTTGCGCGAGGTGCGATCGCAGCTTTGGCAAAATGCGATCGCCGAGATTTGCCAATGTACCAATCACTAAACCTTGCGCTGCACCCGTTATATTTGAGTGTTTTTCGCTATACTCCCCATTCACAAACACAATCAAATTACCTGAAGATTCAGGCGCAGAGTGCTTGTCAATCAAAGTTTCTACATCCAAAGTTTCTAGATCGATAGAACTAGCCGATTGATTTGCAAAAACTAAGCTTTTTAAACTAGAAACATCAGTATATTTCCAGTCCTCATCTCTAGTCGTGGGGAAAGTCAGAGTCGATAGGCGATCGCTTGCTGCTTGGCGCAATTCATTCACAAACTCGCTGGTATCTTTGGCAAGATTAGTAATTTCGGAACGGGAATCGATAATTTGAGAAGTAAACTTTTCAGTAACTTGAATGACCATTATGCTAACACCGCCTCATCTTCCTTGAGCCAGTCATAGCCCTTTGCTTCAAGTTCTAAAGCTAGCTCCTTTCCACCTGTGAGAATAATTTTGCCATTTTCCATCACATGAATGAAGTCTGGAATAATGTAATTGAGCAAGCGCTGATAATGCGTAATCACTAACGAAGCATTAAGAGGAGTCGAGAGTTTATTCACGCCGCCAGCGACAATCCGCAAAGCATCAATATCTAAACCTGAATCAGTCTCATCAAGAATCGCCAAAGTCGGATCGAGAATCGCCATTTGTAAAATCTCGTTCCGCTTCTTCTCTCCGCCTGAAAATCCTTCATTGACACTACGACTTAAGAATGAGGGATTCATTTCCACGACTTCTAGCTTTTCTTGGATAAAGTCATCAAAATCAATCAGATCAAATTCTTCTAAACCCTTATGCTTTCTCAAATTGTTATAAGACAATCGCAAGAAATCAGAATTAGTTACTCCTGGGATTTCTAACGGATATTGGAAAGCTAAAAATATACCTTCTCTAGCCCTAATCTCAGGCTCTAAATCCAATAAGTTTTTACCCTTATACAAAATCTCGCCGCCTGTGACTGTGTAGGCAGGATGACCAGCTAATACCTTCGAGAAAGTACTTTTTCCAGAGCCGTTTGGCCCCATGATCGCATGGACCTCGCCGGCACCAATTTTCAGGTTAACACCACGCAGAATAACCTTATCTTCTTCTTTAAGTTTCACATGCAGGTTATTGATTTCCAGCACTTTATTT
>JAYTWB010000355.1:0-4094 GCA_043743655.1 Cyanobacteriota bacterium
CCTAGTTGTTCTTTTTCGGTCGGGTTCTCAATATCTTTAGCAATTTCTTGCGCTCGATCGCGCTGACCGATCGCCCAATATGTACTGCTAATATCTGAGAAAGCTCTGGAGCGAATATTTGCATCAGGAGCAGTCTTGGCGATCGCCAGACTATCGATCAAAATAGGTTCAACCTTAGCGGCTAAGTCATAGGTACTCGCGATGCTGTTGAGTGCAAAGAGGCGCTCAGAGGGTTGCGGTAAAGCTTTGGCGATCGCCAAAGCTTGATCCCAAGTTTTGATCGCCAGTTCAGGCGCTTTGGTAGTTTGATATTGACGACCGACTTCGATTAACAAAGTCGCCACATCGATCGAAGGTGCAACTTTACTTAGCCCTTGCAAACTTTGATCCAATAATTTGTTGGCTTCCTCGATCTTTCCCTCTTTGGCATAAGCAATCGCCACATTCGCAATGCCAACACTCTTCTCAACGGACTTTTCATCGAGATTGTTAATCACTTCTAACGCTTTGTCATATTGCTTGGACAATAGATATTGACTAGCCACGAGGAAGAGTGATCGCGTTTTTAGGATTTCTGTATTAGCGATCGCGGCTTGTTCGACAGCTTCCGACTTCGATACAGCTTCTTTAAGATCATCTTTTTTTAGTGATTTGGTAGCGATCTTAGCAATAGGCTTTTTAGCTGCTTCCTTTACAGCAGAAATTGCATCATCCCGAATTGCATCAAACTCTTGAAAAACTATTCCCAATGAGGTGGCTGCCTTAGGATGATTTCCCGCCTGCGCGTAACTACCCGTAATCTCAACTCGCGCTCTGGCTCTAGTATTGCGATCATCGATCATCGGTAAAAGTTCTGTGGCTGCCGAAATAGAAGCCTCAGAGTTGAAATCATCACCCAGCTCGGTATAGATATTCGCGATCGCTGCAAAAGCACGCGATCGCACATAAGCATCAATAATTTCAGGTGTAGCTTTGGTCGCATCAGCTAACAAATTTTTAGCTTTCTCTTTCTTATCAGCTTCACCATAAGCTTGAGCAATTTTGATATTCGCAAAAACTCTGTCCACAGGATCGGGTAATGCTTTGGCGATCGCTAAAGCGCTATTCAATGCATCTGTGGCTAATTTTGGTTGCGATGCTTTAATAAAACGACCAGCCGTATCCAATAGCGCAAATGCTTTAAGCGATGGCGTGGTGATCATATTAATCGCCGTCAAACTTTTTTCTAAAACTTTCTTTGCTTGATTAGGACGCTCAAATTCTAAATATTTGCCTGCGATTTCACTATAGGCGGCGACCTTAGCTTCAGGACTGTTATTTTCATTCGCCAGAGACACATAACACTGAAGTGGCACGCCCTGAAATTTTGGTTCTTCAACTTTTTGAGGACTCGCCGCCCATACGACACTCGTGGGAGCTAGATTGACTAACATCGCCAAGCAGCCAGCCAAAAGCTGCATCCATATTTTTCGCATAATTAATCTCTGGTTTTAAATCGGTGATTTGGTGTGTGATTTTGTGAATGCTTGTGGAATTTTACCCAAATGAACTGCTCCACCTTACAACGCGAGGAAGGGGTTTCTAAATTCCCATCGAGCGAAAGTATTTTTTACACTTCTTCGAGCCAAGTTGCTGCAATTTATCACAATAAGTAGGGATTGGAGTAGCCTTGTCGTTGTTACTACTCTGCCATCGATAGTTGATCGATTACTTGCAGTTTATACACTTCATTTCTTTCTGTAATGCTAAGATGGGCAAACCTCATGAAGATATCCTAATTGTTGTGATATTACCACTAGGCTATTCTTATAAGCCTCTTTATGCAGAGATATCTAGGCGTTGTATCTCATTCTTGAATTAGCAATTTTTAGAGGGTTGATCTATATTTCTCGCGCTGATAACAGATAAATAATTGACACTTTCAAATACTTTATGAGACTTAAACTTTTATATAGTCCGCGATTGCTCATTGAACGCTTGGCGATCGCATCGGATCGATGGACAAGGCTAGATAAGTTACGAAATACTATTGCGTCGGATTTGAAGCTTGGACATATTGACTCATTAGAACTTTTAGAAATTATTAAAACTTCAAATATTCAGGTTGTCTATGACATAGGTGCGAATATTGGAACTTGGACATTATTGGCGAAGGCTATATTTCCGAATGCAAATGTTCATGCGTTTGAGCCATTAGTAATGCATTTTGATGAATTCAACTCAAGAACAAATAATATTTTAGATATTAGCTTACACAAAGTTGCTCTAGGCGCATACAAAAGTATTTTGAATATGCAAGTAGCTAGTTTTTCAGACGCATCAAGTCTACTTCAGATAGCAAAGGCAACTTATGACACTTTTGGTATTGTTAAAGAAAGAGAGGAATCAGTTCAAGTTGTTGCTTTAGATGATTATATTGCACAGAATAAAATGCCGTTACCCGATCTCATTAAACTCGATATCCAAGGATATGAGCTAGAAGCGCTTAAAGGGGCAGAAGAATGCTTAAAGTCAGTAAAATATTTGATTATTGAAGTCAGTTTCATAGAGTTTTATCAAGGGCAACCTCTTTTTCACGATGTTGTAGAGTTTCTACATCAAAGAAATTTCTATCTCTCCGCATTGGGCGTAAATACACCGATAGGAAAAGAGCTATCTCAAACCGATGCTTTATTTATTCGTAGAACTTGAAAAATATTTAATTAAACAATATGCGAATTTTTTTAAGTTGTCTTCAGTCTCCTTACAAACATCCTGTCCCAGCATATCAATTTTGGGAAACATACTTCAAAAAAGGTATTGAAGAAGCTGGTTATGAGTGGCTTGAATCTCCTAATGTAGATTGGGCAGAGGGATTGGTATATTTCAATGAAGAAGACTTAAAGAAATGGCGCGATCGCACTTGGAACAACACTCTAGATTTTATAAAACGACAACATCAAATTAAGCCTATTGACTTATTTCTTAGTTATTTGTTTCCTAAACAAGTTGATTCAAATGCAATCCAAGATATTCAGTCATTGGGAATACCTTGTGTTAACTTTTTTTGCGACAATGTTAGAGAATTCAGGAGAATTCCTAAGTCTTTTTATTGTTTTGATTTACACTGGGTTCCAGAATTTAAAGCTCTCAAAATGTACCAACAGGCAAAACTTAAGTATGTTTATGCGCCCATGCCCGTTTGGATTTCTCCAGAACAAAGGCACTGTGATCACTTAGAAAAATATGGGGTGAGTTTTATTGGCTCTCGTGATATACAGCGTGAAGCACTCTTGGCGCAAGCAGTAAAATCTCATATCCCTGTTGAAATTCGCGGTGCTGGATGGATGGGTAATAGTTCTAAGTCTCTAATCAATATCAGTAAAAGTCGTGGTTTTCGCCAGACTAGCATCAATCAATGGAACTTCATTAATAGTCAGGGTATATCAGCATGGTTAAGAAAAATCCAATCTAAATCATCACCGAGAATTGATGATGATATCTTCGCGAGTTGTGTCAAGCCACAGCCAAGTCAACAAGAATATAACGCAATCATCCAACAAAGTACGATCACATTAGGCATTAGCCGTTATCCTAGTTATCGTTATCCATTCACTCAACCTAATACTTACTCACGCATGCGAGATATCGAAGCACCGATGATGGGAGCTTGCTATTTGACTGAATGGACTGAAGGTTTAGATGATTTGTACGAATTAGGCGAAGAGATTGAAACCTATCGCACTTCAGAAGAATTAGTTGAAAAAATTCAATATTTAACTAATTCTTCTGCTTTAAGAAATTCTCTGCGACTTAAAGGACAAAAACGAGCATTGTCAGAACATAATATTGCTAGAAGTATTAACAAAATATGGCAAGCTATCAATTAGACAAATTGGCATTGCATAATGAAGTATGAGTTAAAGCAAGAGAAATGAAATGTCGAGAGTGTGGTTCAGACCATATTCGGAAGAATGACCATTATGGGCAATCGTAGCAGCATGGCATTCCTATTTCTATCTTTAACAAGCTTATGCTTAACCGCATTGCTAAACCTTCCTAAGATATTAAATGGGTTCTATATGCAAAAGCGATAGCTGATAATAATTTTCGGC
>JAYTWB010000356.1:0-3999 GCA_043743655.1 Cyanobacteriota bacterium
GATCAATCCAGACAAGAGTACGAGCCTCTACACCATTACTTCTCAAGACATTCGCGATCGCCCCACTCACATCTCGATCCAAACTATTTTTATCCAATCCTAAATTCCACTTTGTCTGGAAATCTTGATATGACAAAGAATAAGCTTGACTATTGGTATCTGTGTAATAAATCTGACCCGAATCTGCTCCTGTCACCACAATCCAATGCAAAGCGGGGATTGTGCCGACATATGGTATCGAGAGATTGCCAACGCGGACTAAGGCGATCGCAGGTTTACCCGATCGCACCAGACTAATTAACTTATCAAAACTGGTTTGCGATGACCGCTTCACGCGATCGCCTTCCCAGCGTTGCAGCACCTGTTGCAACGTCAGGGGTGGTGTCCCCGTCCGCACCTCGATCCATTTATTAGTAAAAGGATTATGTATTCGTTGCGGCAAAAATAGCTTCTTGTCAGCAGCAGCTCTCACCATTGCGTAGTCAACATCATGCCCGTAATATCGCAACACTCTCGCCGCCGAATTTGGTCCGCAACTCCAATTGTCATTTTGCGCGTCTGTATCAGGCAATTGCATTGGTTGCGAACTAGGTGTTTGAGAGATGGGTGTTTGCGAACTATCCGCCGCAATCGAGTTTTGATCTTTTCTATTGGTGAGATTATTTGCTAAATGAGGATTTTTGAGCGTAGCGATCGCTGAAGCTGTCGGCGTAACTGTCACCGCGATCGTTATATTCGCGATTACAAGTGTAATATTTTTAAAAAACCTTAAAAAACTCATATGCACTTTTCGGTAGTTTTACAACAACTTCTAAACGGTTTATCGATTGGCAGTGTCTACGCAATTTTTGCGCTCGGATATACCTTAGTATTCTCGATTTTAGGAATTATCAACTTTGCTCACGGAGCCGTATTTACACTTGGGGCATACTTTACCTATGTGCTTTGTGGCGGCGCATTTGGATTTAATGGTCTGATGGCAAACCTCTCCTTACCCAAAGAACTGCATTTACCCTTTTTTGTTGCCATTGTCGTTAGCAGCTTACTGACTGGCGCGGTGAGCGTACTGATCGAGCGGATTGCCTTTCGTCCTTTGCGCGATCGCCAAGCCGATCCATTGCTTACACTGGTTTCCAGCTTAGGTGTCGCATTAGCGATCGTCAACACCATCCAATACCTTGTCGGCGCAGAGAGCTACAGCTTCCCGTCTAACATTTACGGCAACTTACCACCCGCGATCAACTTCGGCACAATCGACAAACCGATCGCCATCCGCACCGTCCAAATTGTGATCTTTAGCGTATCAGCAATAATCTTATCAATTCTCACCTATGCGATTAATTTCACCAAACTTGGCAAAGCCATGAAAGCAGTTGCTGAAGATGCGATCACCGCTAGTCTATTAGGGATAAACACTGACTTTTTTATTGTACTTACCTTTTTTATGTCAGGCTTTTTAGCTGGCTTAGCAGGAACCCTAGTTGCTTCCAGTGTCAGCATTGCTGGCCCCTATTTTGGGATTGGCTTTGGCTTAAAAGGACTAGCCGTAATCGTTTTAGGCGGACTAGGCAATATCCCTGGAGCCGTTGTTGGTGGAGTTGTCTTAGGACTAGCCGAGTCATTTGTACCATCAGATCAATCCGCATACAAAGAAGTCGTTGCCTTCGCATTGATATTTATAGTTTTACTGATCCGACCACAAGGACTTCTTGGCAAAAGCTTTGTTCAAAAAGTTTAATATCCATCTCAAAAGTAAATTAGCTGCTTTGCGCCCCATTTACTTTTGAGATTTTGACTTGTCAGGATATACAATTTTATAATTAAAACTATCGGCGATTCAGCAAGAGCAAAACATGAGTCAAGGTGTTGACCTGATCGATCGCCTAAAACAATTTGTTGACCAATCTGCTAATATGCTGAATCTAGACGAAGATATGGCGATAGATAGGGGCATGACTCAAATTATTAAGTCGGCGGTAATGGTAATCGGTGGTGGAGAGGATAAAGTCCAAGACCGCAAGATTCTCAAAGCCTTTGTAGAAAGTTCTGGTGGCTCACAAGCGCGCATTGCGATCATTCCCTGTGCTTCGAGAGAACCCGACATTATCGGACGTATCTATCATGATATTTTCACCGAACTAGGTGCAAGTGTCGTTGAAGTACTGGACATTCGCGAACGTCCCACTGATGACTATCCCGAAGCCGAAGCTTTGGTAGATCGGTTTACAGGTGTGTTCATGACTGGCGGCGATCAGCTGCGTCTCTGTGCATTGATTGCCGATACAGCCTTTGCGATCACGATCGCGAAACGGATTAATGAACATCGCTTAGTACTTGCGGGTACGAGTGCAGGAGCCGCCGCCATGGGATATCACATGATTTCAGGTGGCAGTAGTAGCGAGTCTCCTCACAAAGAACTCGTAAACATGAGTACTGGGTTAAGCATACTGCCAGAAATTATTTTTGATCAGCATTTTCATAACCGTAATCGCATGGCACGCCTGATGACAGCGATCGCCGCTCATCCCGACAAAATTGGCATCGGCATCGACGAAGACACCGTAGCCATTTTTGAACCCAACAACATCATGCGCGTTCTGGGACGCGGTACGGTCACCGTAGTCGATCCTGGAGAAATTTCTTACAGCAATCAACTGTGGGTTAGCGGCACTGCACCATTAACGATTCACAACCTACGCGTGCATATTCTTGCCGCAGGTTGCCAATATCACTTGGTCAAACGCATTCCTATTAGTCCATCTGTGTGACATAAAATAAAGCCTAAATAGGAAAAAAGCTCGCTAAGCGAGCTTTTTTCCTATTTATTCCAATCTTCACCTGTGCTTGAGATCGTGTTTGGAATATCAACAATCGATTTCAAGCCTTCCAAACTAGCAGGAAGCGATCGCGGGTCCATAAACATAACCTTGCTACTCCCACTTGAACCGATTGCTGTACCCATCGAGATATAGCTCTGCGCTAACAAAAATTGTAAAGCCTCCTGAGACTGAGGATTGCCCTTCATCGATTGCAACAAAACCTGCATCGCTTGTGCTGTCCCTTGAGCCTTGAGTACCTGCTCTTGTCGTTCCGCTTCCGCCCGCAAAATTCGCGATTGCTTCTGACCCTCCGCTTCGAGAATCGCCGACTTTTGCGAAGCCTCAGCATTCAAAAGCTGTGAATCAGCAAGCCCTCTAGCCTTATTGATCGCCGCTTCACGTTCCCCCTCAGACGTAAGAATTGCCGCCCTTTTCTTCCGTTCCGCCGTCATTTGTAGCTCCATTGACTCCTGCACCGCCTTGGCAGGCAAAATGTCACGCAACTCAACTCGCGTCACCTTTACGCCCCAAGGATCGGTAGCATCATCAAGATCGCGCAAAAGCAATTCATTGATTTTATTCCTTGCTGTAAATGTCTCATCCAGCTCCAAACTACCAAGCTCCGCTCGAATCTGCGTTAGCACAATATTTGTCATCGCTTGCTGCAAATTTTCAACACGATAAAAAGCGCGTTCCATATCAACAATTCGCCAATAAATAACTGCATCGGCGGTAATTGATACGTTGTCACGCGTAATGCATTGCTGCGGTGCAATGTCTAAAACCTGCTCTTTTATAGACCCTCGATAGCTAATACTGTCAATAAACGGCATGATGAAATGTGGACCCGCAGGAAGCTTGCGTTTATATTTTCCTAGAGATGCAACTAGAGCCTCTTCGCCTTGATTAACTACCTTAAAAGATGTACTGCCCACACCAAAAAATACACCCGCACCGATTGCAAAGCTAAACAATATATCCATAATGTTTCTCCATCAATAGTTCAACTTATGCTAATAGTAACTTGGCAATCCCTGATTAGTTTTGCTTCGAGAACTAACGGGGCTTGACACCGAATTTTCTGATCAGGATCACAAAAAAGGGAGTGCAAAGCACTCCCTTTTTTGTGATCCTTATGACAGTTGGCTCAACCGATAGCCAACACCATGAATCGTCTCAA
>JAYTWB010000357.1:0-3969 GCA_043743655.1 Cyanobacteriota bacterium
TAGTTGGCTGGCTCGTTTGGCTGTCAGTCAGGAAATGTATGAGAACGTAGTCGAGCAGGTCGAGCAAAGAAACATCAGCAGAGCCGAATGACATCAACAGCCGCCTTGTTAGGCGCTACACCCGACCGCCTACGCTTCGGTCGTTACAAACCCAAAACAACCCAAACTTAAGTACAGAATTTTATTAAATTTAGGGATAATTCAAGAAATAGCGATCGCCTTTGAGAGATAGATTGTTGATGCGATCGCCTAGAAATCACGAATCACAGTAATAGCGATCGCCTTTTGGAGATAGGTTGTTGATGCGATCGCCTAGAAATAATGACTTACAGTAACTGCGATCGCCACTTCAAAAAATCAAACTGCGATCGCAATTCTAACAACCAAAATTTATCCATTTAAACTTGAACTAACTGCTGATTGTTGATAGATGAACGAGGTTGAATCGTTTTTTGAATTTCTTCCCCTGCCAATTCTTCGGCTAAGCGTAACTCATAGGCTTTTTGTAAATTAAGCCATAGTTCTGCACCAGTTCCAAACCATCGTCCTAGACGTAAGGCAGTATCAGCCGTGATACCCCTTTGCCCTTTGAGGATTTGCGTAATCCGATTTGTGGGGATATGGAGCGATCGCGCTAGTTCTGAGGCACTAATTCCCAGTTCTTCTAGTTCATCAGATAAAATTTCGCCAGCGTGAATTGCGGGTCTTGCCATAGTTGTTTTCTCCTTTAGTGATAATCAACAATTTCGATATTAAATGGACGATTTTCTGTTTCTATCCACTCAAAACAAATACGCCATTTGTCATTTATGCGGATGCTGTACTGCCCTTTGCGAGTTCCACCTAGAGACTCAAAACGGTTGCTTGGCAAAGCCATCAGAGCGTCTTTATTAGGTGCGGCTTCCAGAATTTCTAGACGTTTGTATGCTTGTCTTTCAAAGCCCTGAAATTCTTTGACACGATCACCAGCAGCAAATTTGGCTGTGCGTTTCTCTTTATATTTTTGGGACATAGGCAAACATTATGTGTTACGTCAAGCATAACATCTATATTGCCACTTTACGAAAAATCAAACAGCGATCGCCTAAAAATCAAGACTCACAGTAATAGCGATCGCCTGACTGAGCAGGGTTGTAAGGAACTAGAGATTGATGTGCAGTTATAATTTAGGCAATAGAAAATAATATTTTGCTAAATTTATGAATAACAGTTAAGGAAACTGACACTTATGCTAACTTTGCAAATTACAAAAGATCAGGTTTTTACTTTGATTGATCAACTTTCATTCAACGAGCAGCAAGAAGTTTTACGATATTTAGTCGAAAAAAACCGTGAGGATATTGATGATACCCCTGATGAAGTTGTTATCGAGGGTATTAAACAAGGACTCAAAGAGGCGATGAGTGGTCAAACTATTCCCCTATCTCAGATGTGGGAGGGAATTGATGTCGAGTAATTTTATCGAAATTTTTCTGACTTCTCGTTTTAAAAAAGATCTTAGTCAATTAGCTAAACGTTATCGTTCAATTTGTAAGGATATAGAACCTCTAGTTAATGAAGTACAACGCACCTTACTTTTGTTCACATTGACATTGATTTGAACATAGTTACAATTTTTTAGTTAGACTAGAGAAAATCTTTCTGCCACTCAACTGAGTAGTACTTTCAAATTTGGAGCAGCCATGCTAGATACAGCAACGCTTTATAACACTTGAACAAGTAGTTTTTGATCTTCAACATAAATTTGAAAGTCAGCATAGCTCCGACAACTGGCTCGATAGACTCATAGGTTCAATATCGGATGACTCAGCTTTTCTTGAAGCTTTAGAATATGGGCGTACCTTTCGGCAGTCTGACAAACCTATTGATGACGCTGACAAATAATCGTGAAATATTTGCTCGATACCGACCATATCAGTTTTCTACAGCGCCGTTCCAGTTCCGAGTTTAGTCGATTAACTTTGCGGATGTCACAACATTCGCTCTCTGACTTTGCTTTATCAGTTATTAGTTTTCATGACCAAGTAATTGGCGCTCATATAATTTGGTGTTACTTACCCGAAATACGGGCGATTTTAGCAAAGTTCTGAATTTAATAATCGAAGATTGAACAATGTAGGGTAGAAAGTCTAACACTGGGTTGGAGCCGACTTTTCAAAAGGGATATGCTAAAGTTAAACTTTAACTTTAGCGACTCAACTAGACCATCAGATTGCTCATTTCCTGAAAATCCAGAACTACCCTAAGTCAAATCTCTACTAATTAATACATCATGAAAAATATCTTCTGGTTAGGAAGTCTATTGTTTGTTCTGCTATTTGTGTCGTCTCAGAAGGCTTATGCTGAGAGCCTTGAGCAGTTGTATAAAAGGGCATACGCTCTTGAAGGTCAAGGAAAACCTGCTGAAGAGGAAACAGTTTGGCGAGAAATTGTTCGTCAAGCCCCTAATAATGCTAGTAGTTATAGTAATTTAGGACTTGCCCTCTTAGGGAACAAGAAACCAAGCGAAGCAGTTACAGCATGTCGTCAAGCGCTTAAGGTTGATTCCCGATATAGTTTAGCTTTGCTATGTTTGCGAATGGGACTGATTGAACAAGAGAAGTATTCTGAAGCAGAAGCATTTTGGCGGCAGAGGATTCAGAAAAATCCTAAAGATGCTGAGGCATATGCTGATTTAGGGTACATACTAGCAGAACAAGGTAAATTGAGTGAGTCAGTTGGGACTTGTAAACAGGCTCTTAAAATTGCACCTGAAAATGATAATTCTCTTCTATGTATAACTAATGGATTAATTCGACAGAATAAAATTGGTGAAGCTATTTCAGTTGTTGACAAAATTATTCAAGCTCATCCAAGCGCAAATCGGGCGAGTGATACTCAACGTTATGTGATGTTGGGGAATCAACTCCAATATCTAGATTACATAGATGAGGCGATCGCTGTTTATCGCAAAGCAATTCGGTTTGATCCTGATAATCTTCAGCCACAGCAGGAGTTAGGCGCTTTGTTGCGGAAATAGGACTGTTAGCGCGATCGCATATTTTGTAAGGTGCGTTAATGAAATATAACGCGACTTTTTAATGTTAATTAGTTGATGAAAATTGGTTCTGCACGTTAGATTTTGCACTTTAGATTGGACTCAAAAACGTTATTGCCGTTATAATCTTAACTAACGTTTATTTCTTTTTTAGAGGACATGAAGATGACAAATCAGGAGGTTTTAAGCGAGTTTTTATCTCTCCCTGCTGACGCGCAAAGCCAAGTAGACAGTCTGATCAACTTCTTAAAGCAAAAGTACACATATATTGAACCGCTCTCTCATTCACTGAATGTTGATCTAGTGAATGATCCCTTTATTGGAATGTGGCGCGATCGGCAAGACTTAGGTAGCACTAATTGGGTACGAAATTTACGAGAAAGCGAGTGGTCAAAGACACATGGCTAGTTCCACTATCGTAGATACCGAGATAATCATTGATGTTGGTCGCGGTATTTCTGAAGCCGCTAATTGTCTGCAAGAGCTAAAATCAAGTTCCAGATTATCAATTAGTGTAGTTACACAAATGGAATTAATTGTTGGCTGCCTCAATAAATCAGAGTTGCGGACGCTGG
Source organism: Cyanobacteriota bacterium (assembly GCA_043743655.1). Taxonomy (GTDB): domain Bacteria; phylum Cyanobacteriota; class Cyanobacteriia; order Pseudanabaenales; family Pseudanabaenaceae; genus Pseudanabaena. Next base: position 3,613 of record JAYTWB010000357.1, read on the forward strand.
AAAAGTTCCTTCAACAGTTTGATGTAATTAGAATTGACCAGCCTATTTCAGATAAAGCAGTTGACTTGTTACGCTTGTATCGGCTAAGTCATGGTTTACTCATTGCTGATGGATTGATTGCAGCTACAGCAATAATATATGAGTCATCTTTCATTACCAAAAACCAACGAGATTACCGATTTATTCAGAATCTCAATCTACTCCCCTACCCGTAGCGAAAAGCCTAACACTGCATTGGAGCCGACTATTAAAAAGTGATCTTTAAAAGCCAGAGTTTGACTGAGGTGGCTCAACTTCACCGTTAGATTGATCAAGAGATTTAAAACTACTAATAAGGAGAGTGCGCTTTGATTCAGA
>JAYTWB010000358.1:0-1928 GCA_043743655.1 Cyanobacteriota bacterium
CCATGCAAGTTCAAAGCCAAGATTTGCCATTACGGTGGTCACGATCGCACTATTTGGTAACTGATTATGCTCAAGCAGTTCTTGTCCCCATAGATACAAGATATAGTCACCATCGACAACCCGTCCATTGCTATCAACAGCAAGTACGCGATCGGCATCCCCATCAAAAGCAAAGCCCATATCTGCGCCATGTTCTTTCACGGCGACTCGCAAAGGTTCCAGATCAGTGGAGCCACAATTGACATTAATGCGATCGCCATTTGGTTCTTGATGCAAACAAATTACCTCTGCACCCAAATTACGAAATACTTCTAACGAAACCCGCGTTGCTGATCCCCACGCGAGGTCTAGGACTACTTTGAGACCACTTAGATCGGTGGCGATCGATGATTGTAGAGACTCTTGATAGCGATTAATTAAATATGATTTTTCATGATACTTACCCCAAGATATGGAAGAGTTAGCCTGATTTGGATAGTTGCGCGATTCCAAAACCGCCTCGATCGCTTGCTGCGTCTCACCACAAAGCTTTGTACCATTAGCGCCAAAAAACTTAATGCCATTATCTTCAGGTGGATTATGGCTGGCGGAAATCATCACCCCACCAAATATTTCGGGTGAATTTGCCGTCAAATAAGCCACCGCAGGTGTAGGACACAAACCAATATGCCAAACATCCCAACCCGCAGCGGTCAAACCCGCCGAAATCGCTGACGATAGCATGTCACCCGATGTCCGAGAGTCCTGCCCGATCGCAATTACATTTGCTTTTTGGGGATGATGACATTGACCACAAGCATCGCGATCGGCGCGATCTTTTAAAATTTTGCCCGCACTAAGCCCCACCTCTAGCGCCAGACTCGCAGTCAAAAAGCTACCAACATGACCACGAATTCCATCTGTACCAAACAATTTCATAAATCAAACTCCACACACACCAGCGCGTATTTTCTCACAGACAAACATATTTCTAATTAAGTTGCCACGAATTTAGCAATTTTGATCCTGATTTTTTGATTTGGCGATCGCGCTACTTGGTATTCAAAATGTTTAAAGGCGATCGCGAATGGGTAAAAGATTTTGGTGCGAAGGATAAAAGTCAAGCGGTTTATGAGTTGCCTCAGTGGTTGAATAATTTGGGATTAAAGCTGACAGTAACAGTTAATCCGACTATTTGATTTTTCTTGTAAAATATTAAAAATAAATGTAGTCAGGTGATTTACATGGAAGCAGTAACTGAAAATATCTACTCTGTGCAATATATTGAAAATATCTTCGGAGGTTGTCGCCTGATGAGGTTGCGGGTGGCGGCTGATTTTTTGGCTTATCTCGAAGAAAGAGAAAGCAATGAGGCAACTGAGGAATTATTGAGTATTTCTAACTTTAAGGAAGATTTTCAAGAGGCGATGCAGGAGATTGAGAGGGGTGATGTAGTTTCCTTGAAGAGCATTCAGCGATATGTATGAAACCTCACTGAGTGGAAACACCAGTATTTTTTGTTATGATCAAAAATAAGAATCTGGGAAATTAGGTAAATGGCATCTTCAACATCAATTGTTCAGGGAACTAACAACAAGCCAGTCTCAAGCAGAGAATTAGTAAACTTCTTCTCTACTTTTGATGATGGAGATGGAGAGTTATTTATTGGTTATCCTATTATTGCCAGTCCTGAGGGTAGCTTTCCTGTTGATGCTGTATGGGTGTCACCTAGTAAAGGAATAGTTATTTTCGATCTAATTGAAAGTCCAGATGTTTTAGGCTTTGAGGAACGTCAAGATGATTTGGCTAATAAACTTGAATCTCGCCTCAAAAACTACAAAGAATTAATGAATCGGCGAGATCTTGTGGTAAAGATTCACACAATCTCTTTTGCCCCAGGATTAGTTTCAACGGATTACTCAGACAAATCTGAATATGTACTTGTAAAT
>JAYTWB010000359.1:0-2554 GCA_043743655.1 Cyanobacteriota bacterium
GCGGGCGCAACAACCCTTTTGGTTTTTAGGTTTAATATATTAGGTTTAATATGTCAAAAATTGGTGTCGGTATTATCGGAACAGGATTCGGGCAGATTATTCATATTCCTGCTCTCCAAATTCATCCTGATACAGAAGTTGTGGCCGTCTATCATCTCGATCGCTTCAAAGCAAAACAAATTGCTGATAAATTTGGTATCCCCCACGCTTGCGATCGCCTTAATGATTTACTGGCACTCCCAGAAGTTCAAGCCGTAACTATTTCTACGCCGCCAAGCTTTCATTATGAACAGGCTCTAGCGGCGATCAATTCAGGCAAACATATTCTGCTGGAAAAGCCAGTAACGATGAATGCTCAAGAAGCGATCGCTCTTTATCAGCTTGCTCAAAAACATCGAGTAATTACTGCCACCGATTTTGAATTTCGTTGTGTTCCGCAATGGCAATATCTCAAGCATCTGCTAGATCATAACCATGTTGGCAAAAAACGATTGATTACAATTGATTGGCTAGTGCAAGGGCGAGCTGATCCCAAACGCATTTGGAATTGGTATAGCCAAAAAGCATATGGCGGTGGTGCATTAGGTGCGATCGGTTCCCATGTTTTTGATTATGTGCGCTGGCTATTTGGTGATATCAGTAGTCTTTGCGGACAACTCAGTACGGCGATCGCCGATCGCCCCGATGCTAATGGAATTCTGCGCTCTGTCGATGCTGATGACACTTGCAATATTCTCTTAGAACTGACAGATGGAACACCTTGCAATATTTCATTAAGCACTGCGACCTATCGAGGTCGAGGTCATTGGCTAACGGTTTATGGAGAGAATGGAACTTTAGTTTTAGGTAGTGCTAATCAATCAGATTATGTCCACGGCTTTAGTCTGCGACAAGGCAAACTCGATCGCAGTGAAATGGAAGTTATGCCAACTCCGTATGACTTACCAAAAACCTATACCGATGGTCGTCTTGCGCCCGTACTTGCTATATGCGATCGCTGGATTCAGTCCATTCAAACAGGACAACCGATGACTCCGAGTCTATATGAGGGCGCATGGTCACAAATGCTCATGGACTTAACTCAAGAGTCACACCAGCAGCAGAAATGGCTGGATGTACCATCAGCTATCTGCGGCGTGGACGGCGAGCCGATCGCTTAGGTGGTACTTCATAATCAGCGTCACTATAAGTGTTTTTATCGTAACTATTCTCACCATAGTTACTTTCACCATAAGAAGTTTCCAAAGGGTCTTCATATGGACGCTCGTATTCCCGATCATAATCTTGAGGCGGTCTCGTTTTAGAACGAGGACGGCGTTTTGATTGAGTTCGTGCTTGCCTGTTGGGTGTTTGATATTGATCGCGCTCTTGACGGTCATCTTGACGACTCTGATAAAGCTTATTCGCTTGTTGCCCTGCTTGATTAAAAAGCTTGCCCATTTTTTGATCAAGGTCAAATCCTTTGCGACTCTGGATCGAAATGGTACTGCTAATGCGATCGTGAAAGGCTTGACGTTTTTCGTTGTCAACGATCGCAAAAGCAGCATCAGCAGCAAAAGGAATCCAAGCAAATACAATCAGAGTTGAAGTAATAGTCGCAATCAGAGACAAAGAACAAACAAATACAAAAATCTCACGCTTAAAAAATGCCGCAAATCCTGCGGTTTTGCCAAACTCGGCATCAATAACCCGAATGCTCAGTAACCATCGCCCAAAACTTTGTCCTTGACCACGAGCCGCCACCAGTACCCGAAAGATAAACCAAGTCACCGCAAAAGTAACAAAGCCCAAAGGACTGGGTGAGGCGATCGACAGCAAAGACTGAATCAGTTCTGAGATAAACCAACAACTTAAAAAGTCAATGATCAATGCGCCGAGGCGTTGATTAACCGTAGCAAGAGGATAGCGGCTATAAGCTGGCTCGAAGTCCATTGTAAAAAGAGTTTCTAAAAGAGATTATGAATAAGCAAAGACTGACGTTTATCGTAGCTTATTGATAACCCAGAAAGCAAAAGAGGCGCTTTACTAAACGCAGAGCCGATTTTATTTTTTTAGCGCTTAGTCGCTAAAAAAAATAAAATTAGCTCGAAAATGAGGTCAGTTTTATGATGATTTTAAGTTGAATTTTTAAGCTAAATTAATGTCTAAATCTCCAGAATGGCTAGCGATCGCGATCGGTAATACCAGAATTCGGGCGGCAATTTTTGATGGCGATCGCTTTGAAGAATACTCTTGTACTCATGATCAATTGCCGACTTTAGAATTAAAACTTGCCAATAAAAATTTTGCTCAAATCGCGATCGCCTCAGTAGTTCCCCATATCGTCACCAGTTGGCATAACTTCGCTCAGACTCAAATTGTCACAACTGCTGATGTCCCACTGGGCTTGTACCCCACAATGGGAGTAGATCGCGCCCTAGCCACATTTGGTGCAGGACAGACCTATGGATATCCTGTATTGGTAATTGATGCAGGTACGGCGCTAACAATTACGGGCATTGACACTGATCAAACTCTGGTCGGTGGCGCAATCATCGCGGGTTTGCGATCGCAG
>JAYTWB010000360.1:0-3433 GCA_043743655.1 Cyanobacteriota bacterium
CGGCTAGTTCGGCGGAGCTTTCGACAGCTTTTTGGAGTTGTTCTAGGAGTTCGGCTAGTTGTGGGGCTTCGGGTTGGTTCGTTTCGCGGAGTTGGTTAATTGTATTGGTGACAGTATCAATTTAGTACAGGACAAAAAATTAAAAAATTGCCATAATCTATACCAATATAAATTTGTAGGGGTTTAGCATTTGCGCCAATCTTTCTATTATTACACCCATTTTTATTCGCAAATGCTAAACCCTTAACTTAACGCGATTGATCAATAAATTAGGACTGCGGTTTAGAGTTTGTCGGTGAATGTTGGAAGTTTAGGGCATAGCATTCCCGATTTAGGGCTGTTCGTAAATTGGGAAATTGTGACGGGAATGCTATGCCCCTACAGTTCTCAATTCAAATATTAGACTAATGATTTTTTGTCCTGTAATTAGCTTTATCAATCATCGCAAAAGTTGGGTATCTGGGCATTTACAGATTTCTTGTGCTTACATACTCACCAAAGTCTCAAGCTTGCTTAGAACTTCAGCTTATTGATAGTGGTATAGAGCGATCGCTTACGGGCTAGAAACGAGATAATATTTAACTCTCAACTAAAGCGGCATAGGACAATTGCAATATTTTTAATCATGAAAAAAGTTCTCATTTTGGGCGGCACTGGGGATGCTGTGAAACTAGCGGCAAGACTGGCAAACATCTCTGAAATAGAAATAATTAGCTCCCTCGCAGGACGCACTAAAAAGCCCTCCGCCCTAGTTGGACAAGTTCGTATCGGTGGATTCGGCGGTGCGGCAGGATTAGCTAACTATTTACAAGAAAATTCTATTGATGTTCTCATTGATGCTACCCATCCCTGTGCAGGACAGATCACCATTAATGGCGCGATCGCTTCTCATATAGCAAACATTCCCCATCTCATGCTCGTCCGCCCACAATGGCAGAAAGTGGATGGTGATAATTGGATTGAAGTGGAAAGTGTGGAAGCGGCAGCACAAGCAATTCCTGAATCTGTAAATCGTGTGTTTATTACATCAGGTAGACAACAACTAGAGCCATTTTTGCAGCGATCGCATACTTATCCAGATACTTGGTATTTAATGCGCTCCATCGATCCACCTGACATCGAACTTCCCAATAGTAAGGTATTACTAGATCGCGGACCATTTAGTTTAGAACAAGAACGACAATTATTGCGAGACTATCAGATTCAGGCGATCATTAGTAAAAATAGTGGCGGCGATGCCACTTATGCCAAGATTATTGCCGCAAGGGAACTAGAGATTCCGATTGTGATGGTGCAACGTCCTGCAATGCCTGAAGGCGAGAAAGTGACAAGTATTGAACTGGCGATCGCATGGTTACATTCACTTATGGCTTGACTACTTGCCATTGCGTGACGGGGCGCATCGGCTTCCAGCCTAGAAAAGAACCGATCGCTTCAGCTCGGCTGATTGAAATTTGCGTAAGCATACCGCCATATTGTTGTTGCCACTGAAATAATTTTTGTTCTCCCTCTAGAGTGACAACATTTGCGACTAATCGCCCCTGCGATCGCAAATTTTCCCAGCAAGTCTCAAATAGCTCTGGTACTGTCGCGCCACCACCGATAAAAATTGCGTCAGGTGTTGGTAAACCTTGCAAAACTTCAGGAGCTTTGCCTGCGATGATTTTGAGATGAGGAGTACCGAGGGCGATCGCATTCTCAGCAATAAAGTGAGTGCGGGACTTTTCGATGGCGATCGCTTGGCAACGAGGATGACTTCGCATCCATTCAATACTAATCGAGCCACAACCAGCCCCGACATCCCATAGTAATTCACCCTCATTGGGCGCAAGTGCGGATAATGTGATTGCTCTGACTTCGCATTTGGTTAATTGTCCATCGTGATGATAAGCATCATCGGGAAGTCCCACTATTCGCGATAGAATTTTCGCGTCAGCATTGGGGATACATTCGACTGCGATCGCATTAAGATCGGCAAATTCTGGAAAATTCTGATATTGATTAGCAATATTAGAAATAATGCGCTCTTTTTCTCCATTTAAATGTTCTAAGACTGTGACTTTGCTGTTGTTAAAATTGCGATCGCACAGCATCTCAGCAACAATCATGGGAGTGTCTTTTCCAGAACTAAGAATCAGAAGTTTGGCATTGGGATAGATATAAGTATGCAAAAGCGAAGCAGGACGACCGCATAGACTTAGAGTTTCTACTTCATTTAATGACCATCCTAATCGCGCACAAATCAGGCTAAAAGTGGAAGGTGATGGAATAATCGTGATTTCTTCAATGGGAATTCTCTTTAATAAAGTCGTACCAATCCCAAACCAAAGCGGATCGCCACTAGCTAAAACACATACAGATTTACCGCGCAAATTAATGATTTGCTGAATGCTTGACTCTATGGGAGATGCCCAAACTATGCGCGATTGCCTATCGTCTGGCAGCATCGCTAGATGGCGATCGCCGCCGACTAATATTTCGGCAGTATCAATTAGCGATCGCGCCGCAGTACTGATGCCTGATAGACCATCTTCCCCAATACCAATTACCGAGAGCCATTTTGTCATGTGATAAATCTTATGTATATTTGCTTACAAAGCACTACGAATTATTGTAGAGTCATAAGATTGTTCTAGTTTTAACGGGGATCAGTCGTTAAAAAATGAAATTAAGCAGAATAATATGTGTTTGCTTAATTTCAAATGGGGAAAGTTTGGTGAAAGTCCAACGCTGTACCGCAACTGTAAAAGCTAGCTAAATCAATAGCCGCTAAAGTCAGGATGCCCGCTAGAACAAGTTTAATTTGTTTATATCTGCGAGTTACAGAATGAATTTATCTAAGATTTTCGCATCAGTCCAATCTAGAGCTTTAGCGATCGCCTCTTTGGGATTATTAGCATTTAGCTTTTTAGTATTTGCTAGCCCCGCGTCAGCACATCACGCGATGGGTGGCAAAATACCAAGCAACTTTTTTGAAGGCTTTCTGTCAGGACTAGCGCACCCTGTAATCGGTGTCGATCACTTTGCCTTTATTGTTTCTGTCGGATTAATTGCTGCCCTGAAGCCTCAAGGAATCTCCATTCTCGTACCTTTCATTTTATCGGCAATGCTTGGTACAGGTATTCATTTATTAGGCGTAACTTTACCAGTAGTGGAATTAATTGTTTCCGCATCAATCTTGCTGTTTGGTGTTCTGTTGGCAATCAAGAACAGTCCTAATGTATTGGCAATCATAGCCTTGTCATGCTTCGCAGGCTTGTTTCATGGTTATGCTTACGGCGAAGCGATTTTTGGCGCACAAACTACAGCTCTAGTTGCATATTTGGCTGGATTCACAGTGATTCAGTTAGTAGTTTCCAGTGTGGCATTTTTGATTGGTCAGAAGGTTCTCAAGGGTGATTTTAGGCAGGTATCTCCTAGCCTAAAATCTGCT
>JAYTWB010000361.1:0-7222 GCA_043743655.1 Cyanobacteriota bacterium
GTTATTTATGCCTAGTTACTTAAAAATGATCAGATTAGTTAGGATAGAGAGAACATTTTTATATCCAAAGTTTGCACAGAGAGTTTGCATAGACAGCATGATAAAGCAGCGCCGTATTTGGTCTTGGTTAGTGATTGGTTTGATGGCGATCGCCGTGCAGTTTTTCTGGATTGGGGGCGCAAATGCTGCGGTGACCGACTATTTGCAAGAACAAAAGTTTTTGACAAATGTCTGGCAAATCGTCAACCGAGCTTATGTCGATCCTGATTTTAATCATCAAAACTGGTACAAAGTCCGCCGCAAGTTTGTCAATCGCAAATTTAATAGTCGTGAAGAGACTTACACCGCAATCAGAGAAATGCTGGCAACTTTAGATGATCCATTTACAAGGTTTTTAGAGCCAGACAAGTTTAAAAGTATGCAAACCAGCACATCGGGTGAGCTAACAGGCGTGGGGTTGCAAATCGCTGTCGATGAGCCTGACAGCAATGTGATCGTGATTGCGCCGATCGAGGGTTCTCCTGCGGATATGGCGGGTGTGCGATCGCGCGATCGTATTGTCGGTATCGACAACATTCCCACGAAGGGATTGAGCCTCGATGAATGTGCAACTAGAATGCGCGGTAAAATCGGCTCAGAGGTGAAGCTGAGTCTAGAGCGTCTGCTAGCTGATGGCAAAAGTATTGAGAAACTAGATGTGATGATTAAACGCGATCGCATTGCGGTTACGCCAATCATTGCCAAGCTCAATCAAGAAGCAAATCATAAAGTCGGCTATATCCGTTTAAATCAGTTCAATGGGAACGCGACTGCGGACATGGAAAAGACGCTCAAGAAGTTTGAGGCTGAAGGTGCAGATCGATATGTTCTCGATCTGCGTGGCAACCCAGGTGGGCTATTTGATGCAGGTTTACAGATTGCGCGAATGTGGATCGCTGAAGGAACTGTTGTCTATACAGTTGATCGACACGGAGTACAGGAGAGTTTTGAAGCAAAAGGAGATGCGCTTACCACAGCTCCATTAGTTGTCCTCACTGATGGAGGTTCAGCGAGTGCGAGTGAAATCCTCGCAGGGGCTTTGCAAGAGAACGATCGCGCACAACTGGTCGGCACAAAGACCTATGGTAAAGGCTTAATCCAATCTTTATATGAATTGGAAGATGGCGCAGGTTTGGCGGTGACGATCGCGAAGTATGAGACTCCATTGCATCACAATATCCATAAGCGCGGGATTATTCCGAATGTGGAAGTTGCACTGACAGAGCCAATTACGCGTAAGCAACTTGGCACAAAAGAAGACGCACAATATGTGGCAGCTTTATCAGTTTTGGATGGAATCAAATCGTAAGCAACGCCCTCGTTATTAAAACCCAAAACCAGAGGTTACTTATGCCCGCGTAGCGGGCGGAACAACCTCTGGTTTTTAGGTTACTTATGCCTAGTTATTTAACTCAGCCCCTTACAACTCAGGGTCTTGGAACAGCGGTGTACTCAAATAACGTTCGCCAAAGCTAGGCTGGATCATCACGACCATTTTGCCAGCATTCTCAGGACGCTTGGCAATCTGTACTGCGGCATAGAGCGCCGCTCCGCTAGATATCCCTGATAGAAGTCCTTCCTCACGCGCTAATCTGCGTCCATAGGCGATCGCCTGATCATCACTGACAGGAATAATCTCATCAATCAACTCAGTCTTCAAAACTTCAGGCACAAATCCCGCGCCAATGCCTTGGATCTTATGCGGACCAGGGCGACTACCTGCTAAGACTTGGCTATTGGCTGGCTCGACTGCGATCGCTTTAAATGATGGCTTCCGCGACTTAATAACTTCCGCAATACCTGTAATCGTGCCGCCAGTCCCGACTCCCGAAATTAGGAAATCAACCTGTCCGTCCGTATCTTCCCATATCTCTTCGGCAGTAGTTTTGCGATGGATTGCGGGATTGGAAGGATTGCGGAACTGTTGCAACATATACGCATCGGGCGTACTTTCCGTAATCTCTTTAGCCCGTCTAATTGCGCCGCCCATACCTTCAGTTCCAGCCGTCAGTTCTAGCGTGGCTCCATAGGCGCGTAACATCGCTCGCCTTTCCATACTCATCGTTTCGGGCATGGTCAAGATCAGTTTATAACCCTTTGCCGCCGCCACCATCGCCAGCGCGATTCCTGTATTGCCCGATGTTGGCTCAACTAAAATTGTCTTACTAGGTGAAATTAAGCCCTGTTCTTCGGCTACTTCGATCATGTTCACCCCGATGCGATCCTTAACTGAGGCGGCGGGATTCATGCCCTCTAATTTGACAATAATTCGTGCCACGCAACCTTCAGCCTTAGGAATACGTTGCAATTCGACTAGGGGAGTATGACCGACTAATTCTGTTATGTTATTGGCAATTTTCATAGATAAACGCTTATAACGATTGCGGGTAAATGAGCTTGTAGTCAACTTTAGAGCATTTTAGAGGTCTTGCAAAGTTATCGAAAATAGCTTTACAAGCTAAAAAGTACATGTACTAACCTTTTTCAGGTTTAATAGGGGTATTGCGATCGCAAAAAAATTTCACAACCCAAATCCCCCTCAATCCCCAATCTAATTATGGCTGCTACCTTAAAAGATTTTTTAGAAGAATGTCACACTCTCGGCTTAGTCCGCCTGATCGTCACCAGTGATGCGGGTGTGTTAGAGGCAAGGGTAAATATCGAGAAGCTTTTCTATGCAGAACTTCCGAAGGGCAAGTATGCGAATATGCATTCGGAACATATCGAGTTTCACCTAAACATGGACAAAATCACCGATGTTCGCTTTGAAACCGCCGAAGCCAAACGCGGCAATTTCACCACCTACGCAATTCGCTTCCTTGATGCTGAGGATAAGGCGCAAATGAGTGCGTTCTTGCAATGGGGTAAACCAGGTGAATATGCCGAAGGTCAAGTCGAGGCATGGTCTGCGCTCAAAGACAAGTACGGCGAAACTTGGAAGCCTGTGCCTGTTGAAAGTGTGTAAGTTATGATTATTTCTATCTGCAACTATGCCAGAGTGAAAATCAATGCAACAAGCTATTACTAAAGCTCAAGAATCTAGCACGAATATTTCCTTAGATGATGAGGTGCTAAAAATCTTTGCAAAAATGCCAGATGCTCTCAAGATTGAGGTTTTGCATTATGCGGAGTATCTATTGAATAAGGGAATTGAAAAATCATCTATCGTCAATAATGACATACCCAAGAAAAAATATAGACAAGCGGGAACGATGGCAGGGCTAATTGTGATGTCTGATGATTTTGATGAGCCATTGGCAGAAATGCAAGAGTATATGTATTAATTCCTATGCTTTTAGATACGCACACTCTACTTTGGTTTCTCAATAATGACTCGCGCTTACCCGTAAGTGTAAGGCAAAAAATTGAGGAAACTGAGCTTGTATTTGTTAGTGTTGTTTCTCTTTGGGAGATCGCAATCAAAATAAATATTGGCAAATTGAATATCCTGATATCTTTTGAATCAATCAAGGAAAATATGAATGCTCTGAATATCCAAGAGTTGCCGATTGAATTTGACGATAGTCTTGCCTACATTGGTTTGCCAATCCTAAAAGATCATAAAGATCCCTTTGATCGGATGATTGTGACTCAAGCTATGAGGCGATCGCTGACCCTAGTTAGTGCGGACAAAACACTTGATGCTTATTCAGTTAATAGACTCTGGGGATAAGTGAAGTTATAGTCAGATATCAAAAACAAGTGCATCAAAACTTGGATATCTGAATCTGTTGAGAGTTAAAAGTGTATAAAATTCAGATTTAAAAAGTAACTTATGGTTAGTGAGTTAGCATTGCGTAAGGCTGCATCGGGATGGGGATTTGTAAGTGAAGCAGCCTTAGAAAAATTTATCTGGGAAAATCTCGAAGAATTATTTGGTATATCTCCACTTAAACAGCAATATGTCTGCCAAGGTGAAGTATCAGACATTCTAGCTGTGGATAATGAAGGTAGACTTATAATCTTGGAGTTGAAAAATGCAGAAGACCGCTACATTATCCAACAGCTAACTCGTTACTATGCAAATATTTTAGAAGACAAACCATTTCAAGAAAAGGTAGATTATTCTCGTCCAGTTAAGTTAATTGCACTCACTCCTTCTTATCATCGACATAACCTAATTGATAAGAAACATAGTAGCCTTGAATTTTACCTTCTTAAGTTTACTATCCTTAAAAAAGAAGATAAGTTTTACTTTGTTTTAGAAGATTTAGAATCAAAAGTTGTTAAAGAAGTTTTACTTACATACCAGCCCCCCAAAGTCACAGTAGTCGACAATATTCCTGAATCTCCAAAAACTCTAATTGAATGGTTGGGAGCTTGCTCAGTTAGAGAGCAAACTGAATTCCTAAAAATCAGAAATAAAATTCTCAACTGTAGTCCAAAAATGAAAGAGATAGTTGACAAAAGAACTATTCAATACGGCTCAGGTAAAGGTAAACTTTGTGCAGAAATTTGTTTTCATCAAAAATCCCAAAAACCTATTTTATTCTTATGGCTACCTATCCCAAGAACAGCTATAGGTTCTTCTTATTCAGAGTGGTTAAATAAGATAGGTCGGACTCGTATTTGGAGTGATGGACAAGAAATTTCTCATTTAGGGCATACTCCAGAAGGATTTGGAAAGATGAAATTGCTATCAGAATGGGAGTTGACTCCATTAGTGCAGTATCAGTTTGGTCTTATCGATCTAAATCAATCGGAGCTAGACCTTCTAATCTCATCACAAAGATTTAAAACTGGTGATTGGGTTAAATCTCACTTACCAATTGACGCAAAAAAATATGTGGGTTCTGCGAAGAAACAAAAAATAGATCATTGGACATTTTTATCAAACCTCGCTATCGAAAAATGGCTAGGGAAGAAATAAGTCATGGTCTAATTTTAAGTAAATTAGCTATCAAGATATTTTTGGCTTTGGTAGGGCGATCGCTATTTGATTTTAGCAAATAGGCGATCGCGACTTTTGGTGATGAAATGGCGATCGCTGTTCACAAAATTTACATTGATATAACCCTTTGCATTTAACGTGCTGCCGTGCTGCGTTATATAACGCGAATATAAACTTACTATTTCTTGATCGTGATCCGAAGCTTTAAGGACAAAGAAACTCAAAAAATCTTTGAGAGACAGCGATCGCGTAAATTGCCATCAGAAATCCAACAAGTAGCCTTGCGAAAATTGCATATGCTAAATCAGTCAACCACCCTTCAAGAACTTCGTATTCCACCAGTAAACCGATTAGAACGACTAAGTGGCGATCGCGAAGGTCAATATAGCATTCGGATTAACAATCAATAGCGTATTTGCTTTGAATGGCAAAATGATGACGCTTTCAATGTGGAAATTGTTGATTATCATTGAGGAATCAAAATGAACGAAGAAAATAAACTTAACCCAATTCATCCAAGAGAAGTTCTTCTAGAAGAATTTCTTAAGCCGATGAACTTAAGCCAAAATCAACTAGCATTAGCTCTTCGAGTTCCCGCCCGACGTATTAACGAAGTCATTCACTGTAAGCGGCGAATTACCGCAGATACGGCAATTCGCTTAGCGTTCTATTTCGATATGTCCCCCAGATTTTGGCTCGGATTACAAATGGATTATGATTTAGATATAGCTGAAGATGAGGTTGGCGAAAAGTTAAAAATGGAAGTTGCAGTTTTAGATAGGGCGATCGCTGTCTGAAATATTATAAAATCAGATCATGAGTAAAAGAGACAAGCTACTTGAACTCCTAAGAAATAGCCCCAACAACGTTACCTTTGGCGACATTCGTAAACTTTTAGAGCTAGAAGGTTTTGATTTGGATAGAATTACTCGCAGTCACCATATTTTCAAGAAAAATGAAATAGTTTTAGTCATCCCAGTCCACAACAACCGCGTTAAGTCTGTGTATGTTAAAAGAGTCCTAGAACTTATTGAGGGAGAACAATCATGAAATATCCAATAGTGATTTACCCATGCGAAGAAGGTGGTTTTGTCGCTGAAATTCCAGCATTGAGAGGGTGCTTAGCTCAAGGTGAAACATTAGAAGAAACCTTACAAGAATTAATGATTGTAAGAAGCTTGTGGTTGGAGACTGCACAGAACTACGGACAAAAACTTCCAGACGTTGAAAATGCGATCGCTAAAGTAAAAGCATTATGTGCGATCGCTGTTTGATTTTTAGTGAATAGGCGATCGCGATTTTTGGTGACGAAATAGCGATCGCTAACAAACTTGTCTAATCATAAATTTCTCGGCGATGTCCAACTTGATGAATAATGATGTTTTTCTCTGATTGGGCGATTGTATAAATCGCTCTATAGTCGCCAACACGCAGTTTAAAAAAACTTGATAAATTACCAGTGAGTGACAGAGGCGTAATTTGTTCAAAATTTTCAGCTAGCCATTTGATTTTACGAGCTATTCGCAGTTGATTAGTACGGTCAATTTTGGCAAGATCGGCGATCGCTTCAGGATTAAATTCAATGCTATAGCTCATTCCAATTAATCCCTAACTTTTGCATAACTTGATCGACAGGTATTGCTGTTGCCTGCTGCTGTTGACGTAATAAACGCTCTACAACTGATGTTTTTAGTCTTTTACCTTCATCTAAATCGATATATTCTTTCAATACTTCAATAACAACTTCACGAACAAGTGTACGAAATTGTTCGGTAGTGAGTTCTTTGATTTGCATAGCACTATAAATCTACTTGATTTCTTTAATTCTAATCTGATGACAATCTTAGATGGGTAAAAATTTGGATGTGTCGCGATCGCTGTTTGATTTTTAGTGAATAGGCGATCGCGACTTTTGGTGATGAAATGGCGATCGTGAATAACGCAACTGTACTAACTCGCAATACTTGCAGGTTCGGAAAAACTCCCAACCTGCAAGTAGAAGATTGGGCATGGTGAGTTGAAGGTGTGTAAAGCATCAATTCGCTGTTGATCACTACATCATATAGCGATTCAGATACCTCTACAGACTGATTATGAGTATGAATACTTTACAAAACTCAATAATGAGAATATTGTTGTTTCATTGGTGAAAGCCAAATATACATACCCATAAATCAAACGCAATCATAAACCAATGACAACAGCAGTACAAAGACGCGAGAGCGCATCAATCTGGGATCAGTTTTGCAACTGGATCACCAGCACGAACAACAGACTATATGTAGGCTGGTT
>JAYTWB010000362.1:0-5223 GCA_043743655.1 Cyanobacteriota bacterium
TTAATTGTTATTATTTTATTAAATATGCTTAGTATCTTAGTCTGGACACCAATCGCAGGGGCGCTTCTGATCGTTTTGTTAGGAGGATATCTCAACCCCAAACAGTTACGTCAAGCATCATTGATAACCGCGATCGCCACATTTGCTTGGTCATTATTTCTATTAACCAAATTTGATATCAGTTTTGGAGCAATGCAACTAAGCGAGTCTTTAGCTTGGCTTGATCAAATTGGACTCAGCTATCGATTGGGGATAGACGGCTTATCCTTCCCATTGGTTTTGCTGAATGGACTACTTCTCAGCGTTGCTATTTATATCAGTAACGACATTCAACGCCCTAGGCTCTATTTCCCGCTAATTCTGGCGATCGGTGGCGGCTTGAATGGAGCTTTTCTCGCTCAAAATTTACTGCTATTCTTTCTCTTCTTCGAGGTTGAGCTGATTCCGCTCTATCTCCTAATTGCGATTTGGGGTGGTGAAAAACGTGGTTATGCGGCGACAAAGTTTTTGATTTATACGGCTATATCGGGAGTATTTATCTTAGCTGCCTTCTTTGGTATGGCAGCGTTTGGTAGTGGCGACACAGCGACATTTAGCTTGACTTTTAACTATCAAGATTTGAATCTTGAAGCCGTACCAAAAACTACAAAAGTAATTTTATTATCCCTCCTCCTATTTGGCTTTGGCATCAAAATACCAATTGTGCCTTTACACACATGGTTACCCGATGCTCACGTTGAAGCATCAACTCCAGTTTCCACATTGCTCGCAGGGGTTCTGCTCAAACTGGGAACCTATGGACTATTGCGATTTGGTTTGGGCTTACTTCCTGATGCTTGGCAAGCGATCGCTCCTTTCGTAGCGGGTATAGCAGTCGTCAGTGTGATTTATGGATGTCTCACCGCGATTAGCCAAACTGACATGAAAAAAATGGTTGCTTACAGTTCTGTTGGTCATATGGGCTATATTTTGCTAGCTCTAGCCAGTGCCACACCACTTTCACTATTGGGTGCAACTTTTCAAATGGTAAGTCACGGTTTGATTTCAGCCCTATTATTTATTTTAGTCGGGATTATTTATAAAAAAACTGGAACTCGTAATATCAACTCTCTCAATGGCTTACTCAATCCTGAACGCGGCTTACCAATCACAGGCGCACTGATGATTTTGGCGGCGATGGCAAGCGCAGGTATTCCTGGAATGGTGGGCTTTATCGCTGAGTTTATAATCTTTCGCAGCAGTTTTGGCGTTTTCCCTGTGCAGACAATTCTCTGTATGATTGGCACTGGCTTAACTGCGGTGTATTTCTTAATCATGATCGATCGCGTGTTTTTTGGTCGTCTCTCAATTCGTAAAGATGGTAGCGATCAGGCTGTTGACATGCTTCCACTAGGGAAATGGCGAGAGAAATATCCTGCGATCGCGCTTGCGCTAATCATCATTTTCTTAGGGATCGTCCCCAACTTTGCCACAAAAATGATCGAGAGTTCAGCCAATGCGATCGCGCCCAATCGCATTCAGCCTAATCAAATCGCTTTAATACAATCTCTTTAATACAATCGCTCTAACGCAATCCGTTTAATGATAATGTCCCGCGTGAAACGCGGGACATTATCATTACTGAGATTTATGTTTGCAGCCTTTTTTCTAATTTCTGACTAGCTTGAGATAATGAGAAGCAGAACATCCAATAGATTAAACCGACAAATAAATATACTTCAGCATAGCGACCGATGAATTCTGGCTGTGATAATACTGTTCGTGACACACCCATCAGATCAACTAGCCCCACGATCGCCACTAGCGAAGTGTCTTTAAATAATCCAATAAACTGACCAACGATCGCAGGGATCGAAGCTTTAAGAGCTTGTGGTAAAACGATTAAACAAATAGTTAAAGGTGTACTTAACCCCAATGCTCGCGCGGCTTCTGATTGTCCTTTGGGGATTGACTGCAAACCACCGCGCACGTTTTCAGCAAGATAGGCGGCGCTAAATAGTACAAAAGCAGCGATCGCTCTCAAAACGCGATCAATTTCTAGTCCAGGTGGCAAAAACAATGGCAACATCACCTGCGCCATAAATAGAATGCCGATTAAGGGTAGTCCTCGAACAACTTCGATATAAAAGATACAAAACCATTTGATGAGAGGTAAGGTACTCTGTCTTCCTAAAGCTAGCAAAACCCCTAATGGAAAGGAGAATGTAATCCCTGAGATAGCGACAATCAAGGTCAAAACTAATCCATTCCAGACATTCACATCAACGGCGGTTAGTCCCAAATTGCCGCCAACTAGCCATAGAGAAATGGGCAAAGATAATAACCATGCGATCGCTAAAATTAGCGAACTTTGGGCAAACCTTTTGGATTGTTGACCGATCGCAAAACCAATTGCGATCGCAATGGTAATTGATAACGTTAAAGCCTTTGAGATGAGATCAACGGGTAATAAAATCGCTAGGGCTATAGACAATGAACTGATCGCGATCGCCACTGAACGACTAAATCGACCCCACAATCCCCACGAAATGCCCGCTAAAATTCCTGCGATCACTAAAATACTCCACAAGCGCCAAAACTCCTCAACAGGATACAGCCCGACTAAAAACAGGCGTAAATTGCTGCTTACCACTGACCATTGAGCGATCGTTGTTGTCCAAGTCCAGACGTTACTCACCAGTTGGTATGGCAACCAAACACAAACCACTGTGAGTAAGCTATTAAACCAACTGCTAAATAGATTCTTTTTTGCCCATTGATAAGCAGTTTGCGATACTGGTGGTGGCAATGTGACCGAGTTTTGCGTCATAGAAACACTGGATAGGTGGGGACTCAGGTGCTTTAGCCCTTAGAGGGAAGCGAATGAGGCAATAAATTGCCTTTAATCTTTTTAATTGAATCATAGGATTGCCTTTCTAGGACAGCCTTGTATTAGAATAATCGCAAGGTTTATGGGGCAAACGTAAGACTATAAAACTCCTTGAGAGCAAAAAACTAAAAATTTTATTTGTATTGATAAAATGGGAGTATGGCAGGGTATGGAACGCTCTGTGTCAACAGGTGAGAGCTGTAAAAGAGTAGCAAAAGTATGGAGATTTAAGTTATGGCAATCGCCCTAGAAAAAAACACAAGTACACTTTCACTTGAGGCGTTTTTAGCTTTGCCAGAGACAAAGCCTGCGAGTGAATATATCAATGGAAAAATTTATCATAAATCTATGCCTCAGACACAACATAGTCGGTTAGCCACAAAATTTGCAGGTGTGATTAATGATCGTGGCGAACCAGACTGTTTGGTATCGGCTTTTTGTGAACTGCGTTGTAAATTTGCTGGACGGGTGATCGTGCCAGATATTGTAGTGCTTGAGTGGGAGCATATTGCCCTTGACGAGAATGATGAGCCAATCAATAAAATTGAAATCCCTCCTGATTGGCTCATCGAGATTCTGTCACCTGCTCAATCGTCAATCATGGCAATTGATAAAATTGATTTTGCTTTAAAGCATGGCTCGAAGCTAGGTTGGTTAATTGCGCCAGAGGAAAGGATAATTTTGGCAAATCAAGGTCATGGGCTTATTTATTATCAAGGGACGGATATTCTGCCTGTATTAGATATTTTGGGAGATTGGCGGTTCTCGGTGCAGAATGTTTTTGATTTACTAAAATATAAAAGAAAAGTGGACTAATCAAACACAGATGTAGATGGAACAAAAGATAAAACTGAGTAGGGCGATCGCAAATATTAAAATTTATTATTGTGTGGGACAGTTTTGAGGGAAAATGTAAATGATTGAGTACAAATTTTTCTAAGCAATTGTAACTATGGTCGCTGCACCCTCCAAAACTCAAAACCTTGAGACCCTCTGCATTAACTCCATTCGCTTTTTATCGATCGATGCGGTCGAAAAAGCAAAATCTGGTCACCCCGGTCTGCCGATGGGCGCAGCACCAATGGCATTTGTGCTGTTTGATCAGTTTTTAAAATTCAATCCTAAAAGTCCTAAGTGGGTCGATCGAGATCGCTTTGTCCTCTCCGCAGGGCATGGCTGTATGTTGCAATACTCATTGCTGCACCTCACAGGTTATGACAGCTTACCCCTAGACCAAATCAAACAATTCCGTCAACTGGGCAGTGCCACCCCTGGACATCCTGAAAACTTTGAAACCGCAGGCGTTGAAGTCACCACAGGGCCCCTTGGTCAAGGTGTTGGTAATGGCGTTGGTTTAGCGATCGCTGAAGCTCACCTGGCCGCTCGTTTCAACAAACCAGGACATGAAATTGTTGATCACTACACTTATGTGATCCTCGGTGATGGCTGCAACATGGAAGGAATTGCCTCTGAAGCTGCTTCCCTAGGCGGGCATCTCAAGCTGGGCAAGCTGATCATGATGTATGACAGCAACAGCATTTCTATCGATGGTAGTACCGATCTTGCATTTACTGAAAATGTCGGTATGCGCTACGAAGCCTACGGTTGGCACGTCACCTATGTTGCTGATGGCAATGAAGATTTAGACGCGATCGCTAAAGCCTTAGAAGCAGCCAAAGCCGTCAAAGACAAGCCTAGCTTGATCGTTGTCACCACCACAATCGGTTTCGGCTCACCCAAAAAAGCGGGTACGGCTGGTGTTCACGGTGCAGCTCTCGGTACTGATGAAGTTGCGGCGACTCGCGCTAACCTCGGCTGGGATCACGCACCTTTTGAAATTCCTGCTGACGCACTTGCTCGTTTTCGTCAAGCGATCGACAAAGGCGCAAAAGCTGAAGCTGAATGGAATGTGAAATTTGCGGCTTACAAAGCTGCATATCCGACTGAAGCTGCTGAATATAGCCGCATCATGGCAGGCGAACTTCCTGAAGGTTGGGAAAAAGCGCTTGAGCCAGTTGCCGAAAAAGAAACATCTACCCGTTTACTTTCAGAAGCTTGCTTGAATGCATTGTCGCCCGTACTTCCCGAATTTCTCGGTGGTTCATCTGACTTGGCTCACTCCAACATGACCTACGTCAAAGGTTTGCCAGACTTCCAATACGGTTCTTACGAAGGTCGTAACTTCCGCTTTGGTGTTCGTGAACACGCGATGGGCGCAATCATGAACGGGATGATCTTGCATGGCGGCACAATTCCTTACGGTGCGACTTTCCTCGTATTTGCCGACTATATGCGCGGCGCAATCCGCTTGTCTGCATTGTCAGAAGTCGGTGTGCTATACATCATGACCCATG
>JAYTWB010000363.1:0-7019 GCA_043743655.1 Cyanobacteriota bacterium
ACAAGGTAACTTGCTTGAATTTGATAATGGCGTTTGGCAATTTTTGACCTATGAGCCTGATCACTATCGTCTGGAATTAATCTTAACCGCAACAAACAAGACGCGTAATCTTGATGTTTTTTTGACAGAAGTAAATCCCGCAATCTCACTTCTATCCAATGACAGTCTTGAAGAAATCAATAGCCAAATTCAGTTGCGATCGCGCCATGTCAATGTCGCTAGTCGTAATGATAACTATTGGGAATCATATATCGTCACGCCTTTTCAAAGTACAGGTGTGGAGATTGTGATCGACATTCGCGGCAAAAATCTGGAAGCGCTGCGAACTGCATGGGTGCGTGTAAATCACACGATCTATGGTCCAGGCGGACGCGAGGAAAAAATTAAACATTGCATTATTCCCTTGCAGTTTCCTGATGCTAATCAAAGGGAGCGCTGGCGACCCACACCTGATGCTGATGTATTACCTATTCGCACGCATATTTTATCGGCAGGAGATAACCCTGTTGAAGTAATGCAGCGCTATGTGGTCAGTCATGCTCAACCAGGTGACATTGTGACGATCGCTGAGACACCAATCGCAATTATGCAAGGCAATTTTTATCATCCTAGTGATATTCATCCTCAGTGGCTAGCTAAACGTTTGTGCTATTACTTCAAAAGTACTTCTAGTCTAGCTACGGCTTGCGGATTGCAATCATTGATCAATGAGTCGGGTGCATGGCGAGTTGCTTTTGCTTTTGTGGTCGGGGCGATCGCTAAAGCAGTTTTGCGAACTCCAGGCGTATTTTATATGCTTGCTGGCGAACAGGCGCGTCTCATCGATGATGTCACAGGCACTTTGCCGCCCTATGACCAATTTATTGTGCTAGGCCCCAAAAATCCTCAAGCGATCGTTGATCAAATCAAAGCAGGAACAGGACTAGAAGCAGCGATCGTTGATGTCAATGACTTACGGCGCGTGAAGGTCTTAGCGGCAACTTCTGGAGCATCAGAAAAATTGCTCAATCAAGCTCTGTTAATGAATCCTGCAGGCAATGCCTCCGAGCAAACGCCAATTGTGTTGATTCGTCCCAATAGCAGCAATTAAGTCTCTTGTTTCTCTCTCTTGCAAGAGAGAGAAACAAGAAATTATGGCAGCTTAGGATATTGCCGAAAATTTGGTTTGCGTTTTTCTAAAAATGCTTGCTTACCCTCTTGTGCCTCTTGAGTCATGTAAAACAACATCGTGGCATTACCCGCTAGCTCTTGTATCCCCGCCTGTCCATCACAATCAGCATTAAACGCCGATTTAAGACAACGAATCGCTAGAGGACTCTTGTCTAAAATTTCTTGGGCCCACTGAATTCCCTCTGCTTCTAGCTGCTCAACAGGAACAACTTTATTTACTAAGCCCATGTCTAGAGCTTCCTGCGCGTCATATTGACGGCAAAGATACCATATCTCGCGCGCTTTTTTCTGTCCAACTAAACGCGCTAAATAAGAAGCTCCAAACCCACCATCAAAGCTGCCCACCATTGGTCCTGTCTGTCCAAAAATGGCATTATCCGCCGCAATCGTCAGATCGCAGACCACATGCAACACATGACCACCACCGATCGCGTAACCAGCGACCAACGCAATCACAGGCTGTGGCATCGTCCGAATCAGGCGTTGCAAATCGAGAACATTTAAACGCGGTACACCCGACTCAGCGATATAGCCACCATCGCCACGCACTTTCTGATCTCCCCCTGCACAAAAAGCATATTTGCCATCAGTTGTTGGTCCTGCCCCTGTCAGCAAAACTACGCCAATCTCAATATCTTCGCGCGCGTCTGAAAAAGCGGCGATCATTTCTGAAATTGTTTTGGGACGAAAAGCATTGCGAACTTGAGGGCGATTAATCGTAATTTTTGCCATTCCATCTGCTTTGTGATACAGGATATCTTCAAATTCGGCGGCGAGTTGCCAATCGGTCATGATTTTAATGGAGAAAAGTACAGACACACACTTTATCAAAAATCAAACCCAACGCATGGGTCGCCTATATAGCCGGCGACCCATGCGTTGAGCTTAAAAGTCATTTGTGCATACTCCCTTTCCACTATAGAAATAGACATATAAAACCAAGAATTAACGTTGCGGCGCTTTGCGCCGCAACGTTAATTCTTGCACTGGGAAAGAAGCAACTAATTACTGTTAATTTTTATCTGGAATTTCAAATCTGCTCTATTAATCATTTAGCATGTAAATACATGGGGTGTGCAATCTAAAATTTACGCTCTAGAGGGAAGCAAGATGATTATCGTATGGAATAGTTTTTTCTTGGGGGTTGTTTCTGCTTTTGCCTGCTCTAGCTTGGTTTTGTGGTTAATGGTAACGCTATCTTTTAGCAAATCATTTTGTAAATAAAGGCTTCACTGTGCGCCGCGTTTACTTATAAACCTATTGCTATAATTAAAATCTAAAAATTTTTAAGTAAGGGCAAATAATGGCGACTTCTCACAGGACAAAACAGGTAAATCTTCGTTTTCCTTTGCCTTTATTGAGCCAAATAAAATCTCAAGCTGATGCGAGACAACAGCCGATCGCTGATTGGATATTAGCGATCGTAAGTCGTGAGTTTTCTCTAGAACCAACAACAGTAGAGTCAACTCCTGTTGTTTTGCATCCTGAGCTGTTGACCTATATAGAAAATTGTTTGACCCCACTGCACTTACAAATTAGTGATTTGAGAACACAACTGGGGGAGTTCAAAGCCTGATTGACAAAGGGAAATCTAGTCAGGCAAATGAACCCGTCCCCAATAAATCTATCTCAGATGAAACTAGCCCAAAATTTGATGCTGATAATTCAAAAGGTTTTTGGTCATCATCTAACTCTAAACCGTTGTTTAAATCATTATCAGGATTTGCTTTAGAAATAGGCGATCGCCTGTTAATCAATGATGAAGAAGTAATTTTTCAAGGGTGGACTGATCAATCACAGACTGGCATTGAAGTGAAAAAGATTGCTGATGATGCATCTCAGGTCAAGCAAATTCGCGCTAAAGAGATTAGGAGTCTAGGGCGATCGTCAGATGCTGCGACCACGACAACTTCACCATCACAAAATGAACCTGAACATCTTCATGAACCCGAAATAGTCTTAGAGCAAGCGTCTCCAAAATCTACGGATCAGGTAAACGACTTTGAGGCACCTGTAGAAACATCCGAACTGCCCCCTGAAGATCGCCCTCCAGAATATAATGCGTGGGAAGTATGGACATATCTTGAACGTCAGCGATTAAAAACGCTCAAATTGTTAAATACATTTCGGGCTGAATGGGAAGCTAATCGGTTTATTCGCGAGGTTGAACGCAGCACGCCATCTAATCTAAGAGTGCATTACGAAATTCGTCCAATTTTGCTAGACGAAACCGAAATTAAGGAGTCTTATCAAACTAATGAAAGCTCTCATCAACACAAGGTTAGTCAACCAGATCACGAAGATTATCAAGATTATAATGACGCGATCGATGTCGAGATACTTGTTTAGGATCACAGTCTAGAAAAATAGGCTCATCCTGTAACCTATCTTTTGCTGTAAAATCCCTACAGAAATATTATTTATTTGGAGAAAAATCATGGGAGAACTGGTTAATGCAATGGTCTTGTCTATGGTACTGATCCCAGTCGGGATTGCTTTTGGTTATTTCTTATTGAAGTTACAAGGCGAAGAACAAGAAGAAGCTTAATGTCTTAGAAGCGGCGCATAGCGCCGCTTTTGTATTAACAATAATGCTTGAATTGCAGTTTCACGTTCAGCGCTTGAGAAGCACATTTTAAGGTGTATTCTAGAGCGCTTGCAAGTTTTGCATAGCACTTTGAGCGCAATAACGCATCTCATCAGCCCTCCGCCATAGCTCTTGTCCTGTATGTAAATGGCGATCGTCAAAGTTAAGCGTAAAGTAATTTAACTCCTCGATTCCGTCACTGATTGCGTTTAGGCAATGATAAAGATAGCTAGCGATTCCCGCAGCAGAGGCAGGATTGGGAACTCCACGAAAGAAAATCTGCGCTCTAGCATAAGAGCCGCGACATTCATCAAGATAGTCTTCAAAGTCTTCCATGAGTCCATCATCATAAGGATCATCAGCAAGAGCATCAATCTGGTCATCGAGACTATCGAGAATCGCCTCAAGCATCTCAGTGATTGGTTCGTAAACTTGTTTAAACCAGCGATCAAATTTTTGATCTTCGTTCAAATGGTTTTCGCGTTTAAAGCTTGCGGATCGCTTTGTCGCTTGAGATGTACCCTGTGATACCCTGCTAGGCGCGTGTTTGATTCCAAGACTACGATCATAGTGCGATCGCGCTTGCGGATTACTAAGAACTTCATAGGCAAGGTTAATTGAGGCGATCGCATCATGATTCTCAAGATGATGATTGCAATCAGGATGAAATTCTTTTACAAGCCCTCGATAGGCGCTTTTGACTTCCGAGGGAGCCGCACTAGAGCTAATTCTTAGGGTTTGGTAATGATTTATTTGTTGTACGCGATCGCTTGTCCTAGCCATGTCCTTTTGATTAATTTATACTCGCACTAAATTTTGACTTTAAGCATTTTGAACAGCCATTCTATCATCGTCAACTTTTATCTTCTAATTTTATCTTTTAAAACTTTTAAGAAAACTTTTTGGAAAATATTGCGACAACGATCGCACTTGTGTTATGTTTAGTGGGTATCAAAAATGCTGGTGTAGCTCAGTTGGTAGAGCAGCTGATTTGTAATCAGCAGGTCGCGAGTTCGAGTCTGGCCACCAGCTTAAAAATTTAAAAAATATTAAAAACAATCTAGGGACTGTGTAGTGATTACTCGACAAAAGATCGGGGTAATTGGTGGTGGTCAACTTGCTTGGATGATGGCGATCGCCGCCAAAAATATCGGACTAGAACTGACCGTGCAGGCAGACAACCCCAACGAATCAGCCGTAAGTGTTGCCGATCGCGTGATTTATGGCAAAGTTGCCGATGCTAGCGCCACAGCTAGGCTGGTGGAATATGCTCAAGTAATTACCTTCGAGAATGAATTTGTTGACTTAGTAGCTCTACAGGAACTGCTACAGCATCCAATCGATCATAATTTTTTGTTTCTACCCAGATTAGAAACCTTAGCGATTTCGGTTGATAAGCTTAATCAGCGTCAACATTTTCGTGATTACAGTATTCCCACGCCAGATTTTTATAACGTGGATAATGAGCCAGAGCTTTTAGCTGCGGCTGATCGCCTAAGCTATCCATTCGTTCTAAAAGCAAGGCGACATGGATATGATGGCAAAGGAACTTGGGTAATTAAAAATGAACTAGATTTGCGATCAGCTTGGGAAGCTATGTATAGAGCACCCGCGATCGCCGAAGCTTTCATTGCTTTTGAGCGAGAACTTGCCGTAATCGTGGCGCGTTCTGAGTCAGGCGAGATAGCTATTTATCCTGTTGTTGAGACCCTACAAGTCGATCAAGTTTGTCGCCGTACGATCGCTCCTGCGCGTATTGATCAAATAGTCGCTCAAAAAGTAAAAACTATCGCTAAGCAAATTGTCACCAGTCTTGATGCGATCGGTGTATTCGGCATTGAGTTTTTTTTGACAGCCAAAGGTGATGTCAGTGTTAATGAAATTGCGCCGCGCACTCATAATTCAGGACATTACACAATCGAGGGCTGTCAGACTTCGCAGTTTGAGCAACTGCTACGCGTGGTTAGTGGTAAAGCTCTTGGTGATGTATCGATGACTGCACCAGTTGTTGTCATGATCAATCTTCTAGGTTTTGAGGATTGTGAAAATCCTAAATATGAAGATAAGTTTGAGGCGATCACCAGTTTTCCGAATACGCACATTCACTGGTACAACAAAACGAGTTCAAGCGTTGGTCGCAAACTTGGTCACGTCACAGTTTTGGCTGAGGCTTATGATATTGCTATTGGTATCGGCGATCGCATTGAAGCCCTATGGTATAAATCAAGCCAAAATGCTGATAGAGAAAGCATTTCAAATAAGCGCTTTAGCTGATGAAAACCCTTTTCGGTTCGTGAGAAGTTATACATGCGTCTCAATTGTTTCATTGAACAAAAGTTAGCGAGAAATGGATTTACTAACGTTGCCATTACTCGCTATTTTTTTGTCGCAAAGCGTTATGTATACAATCTAAAAATAAAGTGAGAGCGGTTACCATCCTCACTTTATTTTTGGGAAAGATTGCTAGCATGATAAGAACTTCGGACTAAAGCACCCGAGCGCACATGAGCAAATCCAATCTGTTTCGCGATCGCTGCTAACTGATCAAACTCATCAGGTCTCCAATATTTTTTGACAGGTAAATGATCGAGAGATGGGCGCAAATATTGTCCAATTGTCAATGCACTGCACCCGATCGCCTTTAAATCTTCCAGCGTCTCAGTTATCTCTTCCACCGTTTCGCCATGTCCCACCATTAGCCCTGATTTAGTAATAATCCGAGGATCAATTTCTTTTACCATTTCTAAAACTAATAGCGATCGCTCATACTTTGCCCCACGGCGCACTTTGCCTTGCAAACGCCTTACTGTTTCAATATTGTGGTTATAACAAACAGGCTTAGCTAGGGTAACTGTCTCAATACAAAGGCGATCGCCCCGAAAATCTGGCGTTAGCACCTCAATTTTGGCATCTGGTCGCGATCGCCTAATTGCTTGCATTGTGTCAACAAAACAGCTAGCCCCTTGATCAGCCAAATCATCCCGTGCCACCGAAGTCAGCACTACATAATCTAAACCCAATAACTCCACAGCTTCGGCAACCTTCTTTGCTTCGTCAGGATCAAGCGGCTGCGGCTGATGTCCTTTATCAACTTGGCAGAACCCACAAGCACGCGTACAAGTTGGACCCATCAACAAAAAAGTTGCCGTCTTTTGCGAATAACACTCAGCTCGATTAGGACAACGCCCCTCTTCACAAATTGTATGAATCCCCCTTTGCTTAATAATTTGCTGAACTTCGGAAATTTCACTAGCTTTGCCGA